>CAZDYS010000278.1:0-229 GCA_964509445.1 uncultured Planctomycetaceae bacterium | reverse complement strand
GGAGCAAACAACAAGACCCGACTGACTGGATGACTCGCGAGCGGTCAGGCGATCGGGTGCTTCGGGTTGACCGAGCCGGACTTCGGCTCCAACCCCGGCGGCATGCTGACCACGGCCAAGAAGGACGGCGACGACTGGATCCTCAACGGCCGCAAGATGTGGATCACCAACGGCACCGTGGCCGACGTGGCGGTGGTGTGGGCCAAGTCCGAGGACGGCATCCGCGGCG
>CAZDYS010000277.1:0-5876 GCA_964509445.1 uncultured Planctomycetaceae bacterium | reverse complement strand
GTCCGCGCGTCGCGCGCGTTGGTCGAGCGAGCGTTTCGACGATAGGCTCCGCCGGATGCCCAGCTCCCGTCCACACCGCGGCTCTCCTGCTCGCCGAGCAACCGGGGAGGCTCTGCTCGGGATCGCGCTCCTGGTGGGATCCTGCGCGACACCGGCCGCTCCACCGGAGACCCGCCCCGGAGCTCCTGCGCCGGCGCGGGACGTCGTGGTGCGCGACGGGGCACCGCTGGTCTCGCGCGCTCCCTACGTCTTCCCGTTCCGCGAGTACCAGGACTGGCTCGCCTTCATGGACCAGAGCCCCGATCCCGCCTGGGGCTCCACCGCCATGCGGGAGCTCGTTCCGGAGGAGACCTACCGGCGCTACCGCGACGGCACGACGCTCCAGGCGCACGACATCGTCTACCGCTCCCAGGGCCTGGAGATCCGGGGACTCCTGATCGCCCCCCGCCGGACGCGGACCCCCTGCCCCGTCGTCCTCTTCGCCCACGGCGGCGTCGCGGAGTGGGGCCGGATCACCTTCTTCGACGTGCTCGAGATGCACCGGCTCGCCGAGACGGGAGTCGTGGTCCTCGCGTCCGCCCTGCGCGGCGAGGGCGGCAGCGAGGGAACGCCGAACCTGGGCGCGGGCGATCGGGCGGACCTCTTGGAGCTCCTGGAGGTGGCCGCACGGGTCGACGGCGCGGACCCGACGCGCGTCGGGCTCTGGGGCTTCTCGCGCGGCGGTGGACTCGGCTATCGGGTGCTCGCCGCGACCGACGCCTTCGCCGCCGCCGTGCTCCTCGGGGCCCCGAGCGACCTCGTGACCTCGAAGCGCCGGGCCGAGTTCCACGAGCACGTGTATCCCGGGGTCGTCGATGGCTACGAAGAGGATCCGGACGCCGCCCTGCAGGCGCTGTCCGCGGTCTACTGGCCCGAGCGGCTGTCCAGGACGACCCCGATCCTCCTCCTCCACGGAGCGGACGACGAGCGCGTCGCGGTCGACCAGTCGCTCCGGATGGCCGCTCACCTGGCGCGACTGGACCACCCGTTCGAGCTCGTCGTGCCCCAGGACGGCTCGCACACGCTCGTCGAGCACCAGGCGGACGTCCGGAAGCACCTCGACCGGTGGTTCGCCGAACATCTGCGATGACTCCGGAGAAGAATCACGGCCGACTCTCCGCCACCTCCTGCAGGGAGGAGTCTTTCGCCGGGAACCCACACGCCTCCGGCGGCATGGAGGAAGAGTGAAAGAGCTCCCCGTGACCGTTCTCTCGGGCTTCCTCGGCGCCGGGAAGACGACCCTCCTCGCCCACCTGCTGGCGAATCGGGAGGGCCGCCGCGTCGCCGTCCTCGTCAACGAGATGAGCGAGCGCGGGCTCGACGGCGAGATCTTGCAGGCGGCCCAGGACGCGGGCATCGACGTCCTGCGCAGCGAAGAGCGTCTGGTCGAGCTCTCCAACGGGTGCATCTGCTGCACCCTGCGCGAGGACCTCCTGGTCGAGGTCGGACGCCTCGCGGACGAGGGCGTCTACGACGCGCTCGTGATCGAGTCGACGGGGATCTCGGAGCCGCTACCGGTGGCCCAGACGCTCTCGCTCGATCTCGAGGACCTGCCCGCGGTGAACGATCGCGTCACCGTCGACGCGATGGTGACGGTGGTCGACGCGTCGATGCTCCTGCGCGAGCTGAAGAGCGGCGAGGACATCGTCCAGCGCGGATGGACCACGGACGAGGAAGACCGGCGCTCCGTCGCCCAGCTCATGGCCGAGCAGATCGAGTTCGCGACGATCGTGGTCGTGAACAAGGTCGACCTCGTCGACGAACAGAGCGTGCGGCGCGTCGAGGCCTTGATCGCCGACCTCAATCCCTCGGCCCACGTGCTGCGCTCCACCTACGGTCGGCTGCCCCTCCGCACGCTCCTCGAGACGCGCAGCTTCGACCTGGAGATCGCGCAGAACGCGCCCGGCTGGATCCAGGCGTTGACCGAGGAGCACACGCCGGAGAGCGAGGCCTTCGGCTTCGGGTCCTACGTGTTCCGGGCGCGCCGGCCCTTCCATCCCGCGCGCCTCCTCGACTTCCTCCAGTCTCCGCTCATGGGCCGTGTGCTGCGCGCCAAGGGGTTCGCGTGGCTCGCCTCGCGGCCGCGCTGGAAGGCGCTGCTGCAGACCGCCGGAACGCAGGCGTCGTTCTCACCGGCGGGCCCCTGGTGGGCGCTGGTTCCCGAGGAGCAGTGGCCGACCACGGCGGCTGCGCGCCGTCGGATCTAGCAGGTATGGGACGAGGACTTCGGCGACATGCGCCAGGAGCTCGTGCTGATCGGCGTCGACCTGCCGCACGCGAAGCTCGAGAAAGCGCTGGCAGCCGCCCTCCTCACGGACGCGGAGCTCGCCGGCGGAGAGGAAGCCTGGCTGCGCCTGGAGGACCGGCTCCCCCCTTGGGAGGAGCAGGCCCCCTCTTGAGGCCGAAAAAGGTCTCCGGCGGCTGCTGCGCGTGCGCGGAGCAGCCGCCGTGAGAGGGCACGCTCAGTTGGTGCGCATCGCGGTGATGGCGCCCCGGATCTCGTCGCCGGTCGGCGTCGCGCCGGAGGAGAAGAAGCGCGCGTCCGTGCCGTCCGGAGAGACGACGTACTTGCAGAAGTTCCAGCCCGGGCGCTCTCCGGTCATGCCGGCGAGCGCGTCGAAGATCGGGCTGTCGCCCTCCTTCGTGCCCACCTTCGCGAGCATGTCGAAGGTGACGCCGTAGTTCTCCGTGCAGAAGGCCGCGATCTCGGCCGCGCTTCCGGGCTCCTGCCCGCCGAAGTCGTTGCTGGGGATGCCGACGATGGCGAAGTCCTCGCCGCCGAGTTCCTCGTGCAGTGCCTGGAGCCCTTCGTACTGCCGCGTGTAGCCGCACTTGCTGGCCACGTTGACGAACAGGACGACCTTGCCCGCGTAGCGATCCAGACGGACGGCTTCGCCGGCGAGGGTCGTTGCTTCGAGGGCGTAGACGGAGTCCGTGGGAATCGTCGGGGACATGGCCGGCGCAGGGTTGGTGTTCATGGACGTGTCGGCCTCGGCCATCGACGAATCCGTGGCAGCGGCTTCGGAGGTCTCGAGGGCAGCGGCCGGAGCCGGCTCTTCGGCCGGCGCCGCAGCGGACGCGGAGTCCGGAGAGGCCTCACAGGAGGCGAGAGCGAACGTCGAGAGGAGGAAAGTCGTGGGAAGGATGCGCATGGGAGGAGTGGAGTTCAGAGGACGGCTCGCCCTTCGAACGAGACCGCTCCCTGGATGCGGCGCCGCGCCTCCCTCTCCGAGGGCCCTCCCGCAGACCCGCCGCCGCCCCACCGCTCCTCTCGGATTCGACCTCCCCGGGACGGGGCTCGACCCCACGCCCCGGGAAGGCTCGCGAGCGGACGACCTAGGGCTGTTTGCAGGTCCGGTCGAGCCAGTCGAAGAACACGCGGTGCCAGAGCACGCCGTTCTGCGGGCTCAGCACCCAGTGGCCCTCCTGGGGGTAGTACAGGAAGCGCGACTCGACGCCCTGCACCTGGGCCGCCGTGAACGCCTCCATCCCCTGCGTCACCGGCACGCGGAAGTCCTTCTCGCCGTGCACGACCAGGAGCGGCGTCTTCCACTTGCCGACGAACCGGTGCGGGGAGAAGCGGTCGTAGCTCGCCTGGACGGCCTCGCTCTTCCAGTACGGACCGCCGAGGTCCCAGTTCACGAAGAACAGCTCCTCGGTGGAGCCGTACATCGACTCCATGTTGAACACGCCGCAGTGCGCGATCATCGTGCCGAAGCGGTCCTCGTGGTTGCCCATCAGCCAGTAGACCGTGTAGCCCCCGAAGCTGGCGCCGACCGCCGCGGTGCGCTCCGCGTCGATGTAGGGCTCCGCGATCATCGCGTCCGTCGCCGAGAGGATGTCCTGCATCGCCTGACCGCCCCAGTCGCCGCTGATCTGGTCGTTCCAGGCGCGTCCGAAGCCCGGCAGACCGCGTCGGTTCGGCGCCACCACGACGTAGCCGCTGGCCGCCATCAGGTGGAAGTTCCAGCGGTACGAGAACCACTGTCCGATCTGCCCCTGCGGACCGCCCTGGCAGTAGGTCACGAGTGGCCACGACTTGGAGGCGTCGAAGTCCGGCGGGTAGATCACCCAGCAGTGGATCTTCTCCCCGTCCGTCGCCTCGACCCAGCGCTCCTCGACGCGCGGGAGCTTCAGCTCGGAGTAGAGCGCGCCGTTCACGTCGGTCAGGGCCGCGCTGGACCGGTCGGCGAGGGTCAGGAGTCGCAGCTCGCTGGGGCGCGTCATGTCCATGCGCGTGACGAGCGCGTGCTCTCCGTCCGCGAAGAGATCCACCAGCCCCCAGTTGAAAACTCCGTCGGTCAGCTGCACGGGCTCCCCGCCGCCGGCGGGGATGCGGAAGAGCTGGTTCGTGCCGCGTCGTTCGGACATGAAGACCAGCGACGCACCGTCCGGCGTCCAGGTCGCGCCGTGAGCGGTCTGGTCGAGACCGGCCGTCGCCTCGACCTGCTCTCCGCTCGCGAGGTCCAGCACCAGGATGCGGTTGCGATCCGCCTCGAACCCGGCGCGCTCCATCGAGTGGTACGCGAGCCGCTTCCCGTCCGGCGAGAACGCGGGGTCGTTGTCGTAGCCCTCCTGGCCCTCGGTCAGGTTCCGGCGCTTGGCCGGCTCGTCGACGTGGACCAGGTAGACGTCGCTGTCGGTCGACTCGGCCCAGCGCTCGACGTCCTTCGCCGTGAACGCGATGTGCGCGCCGTCCGGCGACCAGGCGTACTGGGACGAGCCTCCGAAGGGCGGCACCGGGCAGTCGACTCTCCAGCCCTCCATGAGGTCGCGCGCTTCGCCGGAGCGACCGTCCTCTCCGATGGGCGCGACGAACAGGTGGCTGTAGGCGTAGTCGTGCCAGGAGCTCCAGTGGCGGTACATCAGGGAGTCGATGATGCGCGCGTCCGCCTGCGGGAGGTCCTCGTAGAGCTCGTTCACCGTCTTGTCGAGCTTCACGTCGCGCGTGAACGCGAAGTGCTTGCCGTCCGGCGAGACCTTGAGGTTCGCGACGCCGTCCTCGAAGTCGGTGACCTGCAGCAGCGCTCCGTCCTCGGGGTTGAGCGCCCAGACCTGCGTGCCCTCGCCGTTGCCGGAGCGGCCGGTGAAGTAGACGCGCTCCCCGAACGGGGTCTGGGCGAAC
The DNA here is from genome assembly GCA_964509445.1 of uncultured Planctomycetaceae bacterium. GTDB lineage: Bacteria > Planctomycetota > UBA1135 > UBA1135 > CAZDYS01. Next base: position 712 of record CAZDYS010000277.1, on the reverse strand, counting down.
TGCAGCGCGCTCGCGCTCTTCCAGTCGCGGACCAGAGAACGCGTCTCGCCGGAGGCGACGTCGAGCGCGTGCAGGGTCGACGTCCCGGCGTTCTCCGCCAGCTCGTAGTGGCGCACCGCGTAGACGACGGTTCCGCCGTCGCTGGAGACCGTCGCCCCGCCGAGGCGACCGAGCTCCCAGAGGAGCTCCGGAGTCATGCGCTCCTGCGCGGACACGATCCCGGCGGTGAGGACGAAGAGGAGGGCGGAGAGCAGGCGTCGGGTCATGGTCGTGAGGTCGGACGGGGGGCAGGGAACGGTGCGAGGCGGGGATTCTACGCGGTGGGCGCCGTCGGAGCCGCCCCGACCTCGTGGCCGTCGCGAGAGTACGACGACGAGGAGGCCGGCCACGCATCGGGCGACCCGCAGGGAGAGCGATCGGAGGCCATGCCGGAGACCGACGGCCTCCTCAGATCGGCTGCATACGCGCGCCGGGCAGGTACGAGACGGCCCAGCGGGCCCCGACGATGTTGCTGGCCATGGGGCCCAGCCGCAGACGTGCCAGCGGGCCCGTGACGTGGACTCCCCCGCCCCAGTGCATGTGCTCGTCCAGGCGCGGGAGTCCCTGGACCGAGACCAGCCCCAGCGGCTCGATCGCCGTGCGGAGCCAGGCGGGCGTCGGTTCCGGCTCGAAGCCGGTCGCGAGCGTGAGGCCCGCGGACTCGACGGTCCTC
>CAZDYS010000276.1:0-5890 GCA_964509445.1 uncultured Planctomycetaceae bacterium | reverse complement strand
CCCCTGCCCCGGAGACGACGAGAAAGAGGGTCGCGACGGCCGCGAACTGCAGCGCGGTTCGGCACTGCAGGCTCCAGGGTCGCGAGCTCACGCCTTCACCCGGCGCGCCTCGACGCGATACCCCTCACCGACGACCGTCTGGATCGCGTGCCCACCGCCCAGGTCGAGCTTCTTGCGCAGGCGCATGACGAACACGTCGACGACGTTCGTGTTCGGATCTCCCGTCATGTCCCAGACGCGGCCGAGGAGGTCTGCGCGCGTGAGAACCGCTCCCTCTGCCAGGACGAGCGCTTCCAGAAGCTCGAATTCGCGCTGGGAGAGCTCCAGGTCGCGACCCTCGCGAAGGGCGCGCCGCGCGGTCAGGTCCACGCGAACGGCCCCCAGCTCGTAGACCACGGGGGGACGGTAGCGGCGGAGCACCGCTTCCACGCGGGCCACGAGCTCCTCGAACTCGAAGGGCTTGACCACGTAGTCGTCCGCCCCGAGACGCAGTCCGCGCACGCGGTCCGCAGCCGTGTGGCTGCCCGTCAAGAAGATGACCGGGGTCTCGTCGCCCCGCTCGCGCATCGACTCGAGTACGGCCCAGCCGCTTTCCTCCGGCAGGGTGACGTCCAAGAGGACGAGGTCGAACGGGCGGTCTGCGGCGAGGCGGGAACGCGCTTGCTGCGCATCCGCCACCGACTCGCACGCGTACCCGCGCGTCTGCATGCCCGCGCACACGTGCGTGCGCAGCGTCGGGTCGTCGTCCACGAGCAAGAGCCGGTTCATGACGTCGACATCATCGCCACGGCGAAGGGCGCGGGCGATGACGACGACGTCATTCCGGGATGACGGTGGCGTCATCACCGACAGCCCTCCCGCCGCGAAGAGTGGGGAAAGCGGCTCCCCAGAGCCTCTCTCGCACTTCTCGAGACGCGGCAACGCTCTCCCTTCCCAGCACTCTCCCATGAAGACAAGAACTCGGATCGCGATCGCGCTGACTCTCGCCGGCACGGCCGGCGGCGTGGATGCACAGACTCACACCTCGACGGCCGCCCGCTCCGCGGAACCCCGGACCTCGATCCTCTCGCAGGACTCCCCCCTCGCTGCGGCCACCGCACCTCCGCCCTCCTTCGCACCGCCGCGCGAGAGTCGGCGCCGGGGCTTCTACCTCAAGGGCTTCGGCGGACTCGGCCTGCTCGAGGACGAGGAGCTGATCTACGACGACGGGGGGGGAACCGTTCGCGACGGAGACGGCTCCTTCGACGGAGGCTTCCTGGCGGGGGCCGCGATCGGCTACCGCCTCAGCAACCACTGGCGCCTCGAGGCGGAGTACACCTACCGGACGAACGACGTCGACTCGTTCGAGAGCGGAGGCACGACGCTGGCGGACGGCGGCGACTACGCCTCCACGTCCCTCCTGCTCAACGTCCTGTACGACTTCGACACCGACTGGCGGCTCGACCCCTACGTGGGCGTCGGGTTCGGAACGGCGACCGAGATCGACATCGACCTGGAGGGGCCGACCTTCCCGCAGGAGCAGAGCTTCTCGGGGGACTCTCCCGCAGCGCAGTTCATGATCGGTGGGCGCGGGCGCTGGACGGACTCTCTGGACTACTTCGTCGAGGGGCGCTTCTACCGCGCGTTCGATCCGGACCTGGGCGGAGAGGGAAACGCCGGCAACGTCGAGTCCGAATACGGACACACCTCGCTCCTGTTCGGCGTCTCCTGGGGCCTTTGAGGTGAGCGGTGCGATCGGTCGGGCGCATCCCGTTCGGAGCGGGCTAGGATCTCTGGCATGTCCGCACGGTTCGAAGAGAGGCGCCCGCTCCGGTCGCAGCGACTCGGGAGCACTCCGAGGCCGTGACCTACCTCAACCAGGCGGGGACCAGCTGGCCGAAGCCGGCCTCGGTCCAGCGAGCCGTGCGCGCGGCTCTCGAGGAGTCCCACGAGAGCTGGCCGGAGACCTTCGAACGCCAGCAGGCACGCGTCGCGCGTGCGTTCGGAGCGGCTCCCGACCGGCTGCTGCTCACGCCGGGCTGCACGTCCGCGCTGAGCACCGCGGTCGCGGACTTCGACTGGCGCGAAGGCGACCGCGTCCTCACGAGCGGGCTCGAGCACCACGCGCTGCACCGGCCGCTCACGCTGCTGGAGCGGCGCGGCGTGCGCGTGACGACCGTCGGTCGCAAAGCGCACGCAACGCTCGACCTCGACGCGCTGCGGACCGAGCTCGCGGTCGGCGACGTCCGCCTGGTCGCGCTGACCGCGGCCTGCAACGTGACGGGCGAGCTCCTGCCGGTGTCCGAGGCGACGGCACTCGCGCACGAGCACGGCGCACGGATCCTCGTCGACGCCGCTCAGGTGGCAGGCTGGATGGAGCTCGACGTCGAGGAGCTGGGCGTCGACCTCCTGGCCTTCGCGGGCCACAAGGCGCTGCGCGCGCCCTGGGGGATCGGGGGGTTGTACGTGGCGCCCGACCTCGCGCTCGCGACGCCGGCCGCGACCTGTGAGCTGCCCGCCCCCGGCGCGGAGAGCGCGCCCTGCGCCCCCATGCCCGGGTACTGCGACGTGGGATCGGTCGACCGCCTGGCTCTCGCCGGGCTCGTGGCCGCACTCGACGACCCGACGGAGGGCGCGCTTCCCGAACGCTTGCGCAGGGCACGCTCGCTGCTGGAGCCCCTCGAGGCGCGCGTCGACGACGACGTGCGCCTGCACCGGCTCGGCCTCCGCGACCCCGACCAGAGGCTCCCGACCGTGGCCTTCACCGTCGAGGGACGGTCGACCCAGGAGGTCTTCGCCGCGTTCTCCGCACGAGGCGTCGTCGTCGCGGGCGGCCTGCAGTGCGCACCGCTCGCGCATCGCACGCTCGGCACGGACCCGGAGGGAGCGGTGCGCGTGAGCGTCGGACCAGCGAACGGAGAGGAAGACGTCCAACGCGCCGTCGAGGTCCTCGAAGCGCTGTAGCCGGCGCCCGCTCCCCCCTGCTCAGTCCCCGCCGCCCCGCAGGTCGTAGCACAGGAGCCGCGGTCCGCGGCCGGTCACGAAGTCGCGCGTGTTCTGGCACACGTAGAGCAGCCCGCGGCTCAGGACCGGCGGCGTCCAGGTCTCGTAGGCGGCGAACAGCCAGGACCTCGCGAGCACGCGGCAGCCTTCCGGGGTCAGCTCGAGCCAGAGCAGGTGTCCGCGCTCGCCGAGGCACAGGTAGGCCCCGTCCGCCGCGAGCAGCGTTCCTCGATAGACGCTCATCGGGCGCGGCTTCTTCGTGCCGTTGAGGAGGTAGTCCTCCTCCCACTGCAGGACCTCGCGCCAGCGCTCCTCCCCGGTGGCGACGTCCTGGCAGACGAGCGAGGCGTCCGGCTCGTTGCGACCGTCGAAGCCGTAGAGCACGCCGTCCTCGTGGATCGGCGTGTTCCAGTGGGCGCCGAGGACCTTCGACGTCCAGGCGACCTCGAAGCCGCCGCCCTCCTTCAGGTCGAGCAGCGCACCGCCGGTGTCGTAGGTCGCGGTGACGAACACGCGATCTCCGAGGAGCACGGGGCTGGCCGCGTTGACGGACTCGTAGGAGTCGCTGCGCCAGGGAAACGTGAAGTCGACGGCACCGGTCGACGGATCGAGCGCGATCAGGCCGCCACTCGGCGGGCGGCTCTTGCCGCCGGCGAAGACGAAGCACTTGTCCTCGCCGTGCACCTTGCCGACGACGGGCGTCGCGTAGCCGGCGCGCCAGTCCGACGTGGTCGTCCAGCGGTTCTCTCCGGTCCGCTTGTCGATCCCGAGCACGCAGGGTCCTTCCGGAGCGCCCACGTGAACGATCAACAGCTCGCCGTACACGAGGGGAGTCGAGACGACGCCGAAGAAGTCCTGCGGGACCTCGTACTCCTGGGTGAGCTCGCGCTTCCAGCGCAGCTCGCCGGTCGCGAGGTCCAGACACTGCAGCCGGCCCTGCACCCCGTAGGTGAAGACGCGACCCTCGTCGATCAGCGGAGAACAGCGCGGCCCGCGGCTGTAGCCGTAGGCGTCCCGGTAGTCCGTGGGAGAGCGCACGCTCCACAGGCGCGCCCCGGTCTCCGCCTGGAGGCACTCGACGACCTCCTCGTCGCCGACCCGGTGGAACGCGACGAGCCTGTCCCCCTGCACGGCCGGAGCCGCGTAGCCCTCCCCCGTCTCGAGCTCCCACACGAGCGCCGGACCGTCCGCGCCGAACTCCTTCACGAGAGGCGTCTCGGGCGAGACCCCGCGACCGCCCGGTCCCAGGAAGGAGGTCCAGTCGCTGACCACCGCGCCGTCCGCGAGCGGCTTCGGCGCGCGGTGTCGCGTCGCCTCGGGGAGCGGGTCCCCGTCCTGCGCGTGCGCACCACTCGCGAGAGACAGGAGGAACAGGGCTGCGCGGAGTCTCATGGCTCGAGTCTGGGGGACGAGGGGTCGCGCGGGAGGAGGAGTCCCGCTCCGGCAGCCTAGCGGAGCCCTGCTCGGGGTGCTCCGAGGTTCCCGCGCCGGCCGACGCGCCCCGTTCCGCAGCCGAGCCTCAGACCTCGACGTCCGCCAGCCCTCCGGGCCGAAGCACGACGTCCTCGCGGCGCACCTCCTCTCCGTCCCGGAGCAGGACCACCTGGCACCGGCCGGAGCGCGTGAAGGCCACGCTCGACACCCCGTCCACCACCGGCACGCTCGCGACGGAGAGCCGGGACTCCTCGACCTGCACGAACACCGGCTGCACCTCGCCGTCCGCGGTCAGGATCCGGACCTCGTCCGCCTCCACCGGGTTCGCGAGGACGACGCGGAAGGTCGCCCGGGCGTCGATGCGGATCTCGAGCGCCGAGGGGTCGGGCTCCTCCTCGATCGCGACCGGAAGGGGGAGGAAGACGGCAGGACCGCCGAACGAGAGGTGCGTCCCGCGCAGCGGCACCTCCTCGAGCTCGAAGCGACCCTCTTCGTCCGTGCGCGCGAGGTCCTCGACGCGCCGCGACGCGTCGGGAGGAACGATCGGACTGCCTTTCCAGGGGTCCTCCGTCCGCTCCGGTCGGGTCCAGTCGAGGTTCCTCTGGACCGCGACCGTCACGCCCACGAGCGGAGTCCCCTCGCGCGAGAGCACGCGACCCCGGACCCGGGCACACTCCTCCTGCGCGAGCACCAGCCGGATCGGTCCGCGGTCGGGAACCCCGGTCACGGGGCCGGTGACCGAGAGCGTGCGCGGGTCGAACGCGAACACGGCGTAGGGGCGGTCGAGGACGCCGGTCAGCTCGAACGAACCGGAAGCGTCCGTCTGGCTCTCCACGGTGCGCTCCCAGGGACCGTCGAGCCGCCCGGTCAGGACGGCCTCGACCGTGCCGAGACCCGTCAGGGAACGCTCGCCCTCGAACACCACGTCTCCGAAGTGCGTCGTGTCCGGAGTCCATACGGAGGCTCCGGCGACGGGGCGACCCTCCGGGTCGACGACGGTCCCGCGGATGGACAGCAGCCGGCTCGCGAGGTGGAAGGTCAGCGGATCGGCCTCGGAGGAGCCGGGGTCGGCGCGACTCCAGGAGAACGCACGCGTCTCGGCCCCAACGCCGGTCTTCACGACGCGCACGAGACCCTCGTCCTGCCAGTCCTCCAGCGGGAGCACGAAGCGACCGTCCGGCCCCGAGAGGACCGAGGTCCACCCGAAGGACACGCGCGCGTCGGAGACACCGAGCCCGACCTCGTCGAGCACCAGGCCGTGGATCGCACGTTCCTCGGGAAGGGCGGGCGCCAGCACCAGCTCGAGGTCGTGCGCCGGCGTCGCGGTCAGCTCCAACCGCCCCGGTCGGTAGCCGTCGCGCTCGCCGACGAGATGCGCGCCCTCGAGGTAGCCGAAGCGCTCGAACCGGAACGCGCCCCGCTCGCCCGAGCGGGCCTCCGCGAGCGGCACGCGCACGGGGAGCACCTCCCCCCC
>CAZDYS010000275.1:0-5892 GCA_964509445.1 uncultured Planctomycetaceae bacterium | reverse complement strand
GAATCGCGGAGAACCGGACTCCGTTCCAGGAGCTCTTCCCCGCGGTCTACGGCGCGGAGCTCTCCCTGGCCGCCGGAGCCGACGCCTCGGGCCTGTGCGAGAAGGACGGACCCCTCGAGGGACGCTTCCTGAACTGGCTCGCGAAGCAGTAGCGGCGCGGGCGCTCCCGGGCGCGGCGGGACTCCCCGCCGCTCCCGGGCCCGCTTCTCCGGGGCGAATCGGCTCCGCGCCTGGGACGGGCCCTGCGGACTGCTAGGCTCCGCGCATGCCCTCCTTCGTCACGCACCTCGAAGCCGCGATCGACGGAACCCGTCTCCCGGCCCGCACGCTCCAGACCACGCACGAAGGGCGCCCGCTGTGGGTGCGCTACGACCTCGAGGCCGTCGGCGCGGCCCTGCGCCCCGAGGACCTGCCCGCGCGCGAGAGCTCCCTGTGGCGCTACCGCGAGCTCCTCCCGGTCGAACGGGACGAGAACGTCGTGTCCCTGGGCGAGGGGATGAGTCCTCTCCTCCCGTGTCCGCGTCTCGGCGCCGCGCTCGGCCTGCGGGACCTGTGGATCAAGGACGAGTCCCAGCTCCCGACGGGCTCCTTCAAGGCGCGCGGCCTGACGCTCGCGGTGAGCATGGCGAAGGAGCTCGGCGTCGAGCGGCTCGCGATCCCCACGGCCGGGAACGCCGGCGGAGCGCTCGCCGCCTACGCGGCGCGGGCCGGCCTGGAGGCCTACGTGTTCCTGCCGGCCGACACGCCCCTGGTGAACCGACGGGAGGCGGCGCTCTACGGAGCGCGAGCGTTCCTGGTCGACGGGCTCATCACGGACTGCGGTGCCCTGGTGCGCGAGGGCGCCGAGACGATGGGCTGGTTCGACGTCTCGACGCTCAAGGAGCCGTACCGGATCGAGGGCAAGAAGACCATGGGCCTCGAGCTCGCGGAGCAGCTGGACTGGGATCTTCCGGACGTGATCCTCTACCCCACCGGCGGAGGCACGGGGCTGATCGGGATGTGGAAGGCCTTCGGAGAGCTGGGAGCGCTCGGGTGGCTGACGTCCGACGCGCGTCCGCGCATGATCTCCTGCCAGTCCTCGGGTTGCTCTCCGATCGCACGCGCCTTCGACGCGGGCGAGCGCTTCGCCGAGCCGTTCGAGAACGCCGAGACGGTGGCGAGCGGACTCCGCGTGCCCCAGGCCGTCGGCGACTTCATGATCCTGGATGCGGTTCGCGCGTCCGGAGGTGCCGCCCGCTCGGCCCCGGAGACGGAGCTGCTCCCCTGGATGCAGCGCGCCTCCGCGCTGGAGGGGATCGCGCTCTGCCCGGAGGCCGCGGCCTGCCTGTCGGTCCTGGAAGCCTCCCTCGAGGACGGCTCCGTCCGGCCGGACGAGCGCGTCGTCGTGTTCAACACCGGCGCGGCGCAGAAGTACGCCGAGGCCCTGCCCCCGGACCCGCCCGCGGTTCCCCGTCGCGCGGACGGGGGCGTCGACTGGGACGCGGTCGCGGGCTGATCCCTCGAACGGAACCGAACGGCCGGACCGGAACGGTCGGACCTGCGCGATGCGGGCCCTACCGGGGCCCGAGAGCCCCGGTGGACGGAACGGTCGGGGCTACTTGTAGGCGACGACGTACGTCACCCAGGCCTCGCAGTTCTCGCCGCGCTTCGACTTGCGGTAGATGCCGTTGCCGCTCTCTCCGTCCTCGTCGGTCCCTTCCCAGAAGGTCTCCACCTCGGGGAAGCCGACCTCTTTGAGGGCGTCGATGATCTCGGTGAGCGACCAGAGTCGCCAGTCGTAGGTGAACGCCTTGTTGAGGCGCGTCCCGTCCTCGAACTCGAAGTGGATGTGGGCCTTGTACTCCCCGGTCGCGGGCCAGTACTGGACCTGGTCCCAGATGTAGGTGAAGCCCTCTTCGATCTCGCGCTCCTCCTTCATCTCCATCAGGGAGTCGGGACCCCCGTAGATGTCCATGACGAACACCCCGTCGTCCGCGAGCTCCTCGTAGGCGCACCGCAGGTACTCGAGGAGCTCCGCACGCTGGCGGAACACGAAGTAGGAGAAGTTCTGGGCGGCGCGCACGTCGGGCTTCTGGTTGCCCTTCTCGCGCACGTCCTTGACGTGCACGGTGACGCGCTCGGCGGCGTCCCCGATCGGTTCGAGGTTGTGGACCAGCCCCCAACCGACGGTGTCCTCGCAGATGTCGAAGCCCTCGGCCGTGTACTGCTTGCCCCGCTTCACCCAGTGCGACGAGAGCAGCGCGGTTCCGCAGAAGTCCTCGCGGAAGTGCAGCGCGGGCTTCTTGCGCTTCGACTTGTAGACGCGTGAGAGGAAGCGAACGTCCTCCTCGGGAGACTGGACGGAGAGCTGGTAGAGCACGTGGCGGTCCGCCTTCTTGGCGGTGAACACGGGCTTCTTCGGAGCCTTCTTCTTCTTGTCCTTCTTCTTGGCCTTCTTGCCGTCCAGGAGAACCTCTCCTTCCACCACGCGCGCCTCGTGTCCTTTGCGCTTCTTGGGTGCGTCCTTCGACTCTTTCTTCGTCTTGCTGGCCATCTCTAGGGTGCGGGGTTTCTGGGACGCGAAGATGCTAGCCGCGGGCCGTGCCCGCGGACAGAGCGTGGGTGCGAACGGACTCCTCCGCTCCGGCTCGGTGGAGCTCGGGCGGAAACGCGAGGCGTCCGGAGGACCGGGCTTCGAACGAGGTCAGTTCGAGGCGGTCGTCTTCAGCTCCGTGAAGAACTCGGTTCGCGCCTTCTTCTGCTGCAGGTCGCGGATGACCTGGAAGAGCTCCTCGTTCGCCTTCGGATCCCGGACCGGGATGCGAACGGCGCCGGGCACGTGGCGCGGGACGCTGACGGTCCCGGGCTCGAGCCGCCGGTTCACCTTGCGAGCCAGGTCGGCGGGGTTGTCGGTCTCGACGAGGATCCAGGCCCCGATCGAGGGCATGGTGCGGATTCCGGGGATGGTTGCCAGTCTCGAGAAGAAGCGCTCACGTTCCTCGGTCATCGGTACTCCTCCAATGCCTCGGGAGCAGGCGGTCAGCGCCGGGCGTGCGACCAAGCCTCTCCCTCGGGAGCACTTTATCTAGCGTAGGAGAATCGCTCAAGCACCAAGGAGCGTATTCACGGGCAGAAACGGGCATCGAGAGCGGTGGGACGGCCCCCGTGGAGATGGCATGCTCCCACCCGCTCGGCCCCATGACCTCTCTCACCGTACGCGTTCCGGCCTCGACCTCCAACCTGGGTCCGGGCTTCGACTGCCTGGGGCTCGCCTTGTCTCTCTGGTTGGAAGCGCGCTGGAGCCCGGCACCGGGCGGGCTGGAGGTGCACGGCGGGAAGGGCTGGCCGTCCGCAAGCGACGACCTCCTGCGACGCGCCTTCCAGACGGCCTGCGAGCGACTCGACTGCCCCGCCGAGGGTCGGATCGAGGTCGAGAGCGAGATCCCGATCGGCCGCGGATTCGGCTCCACCGGAGCGGCCGTCGCCGCGGGCCTCCTCCTCGCGCACGCGCGCGCCGGGCAGCCCGTGGCGCGCACGGAGCTGCTTCCCTGGGGCGTCACGCTCGAGGGGCACCCGGACAACGTGACCGCCTCGCTCTTCGGCGGCGGCACGCTGTGCCACCCGGACGCGCGGAACGGCTCACCGGTCTTCGTGCCGGTCGCGGTCCACGCGGACGTGGGCGTCGCGCTCGCGTGGCCGGCGCAGCCCCTCGCGACGCCGCGTGCGCGCGCCGCGCTACCCGAGACCGTGCCCTTCCTCGACGCGGTCGAGAACCCACGTCGGCTCGCGCTGCTGCTCGAGGGACTGCGACGCGCGGATCCCGAGCTGCTCACGCTCGGTGCCGTCGACCACCTCCACGTGCGACACCGGCTGCCGCTGGTTCCTGGCGCGAGTCGCGGGATCGAGGCCGCCGTTTCTGCCGGCGCCTGGTGCGCGACCCTGAGCGGAGCGGGCTCGGGACTGGTCGCCCTCGGCCCGCCCGAGCGCGCGGACGCGATCGCGGCGGCGATGGCCGCGCCGCTCGTCGAGGCGACCGGCGGAGGTTCCGGGCGCGCGGTCGACGTGGTGCGGGACGCGCCGGACGTGCGCGTTCAGGAACGCGCGTAGCCGTGGTGGTAGTCGGCGACCAGCGAGCTGGTCTCCTCGGCGCAGGCGCTCCGCGCCGCGGCGCGCGTGGCCTCCTCGACGGTCTTGGCGTCGATCCCGTCCAGGTTCTCGAGGAACTCGCGGAGCTCCGAGGGAGGCACGCAGAACTGGCGAAGACCGGCGCCGATGAGGAACGGGAGGTTTTCGCGACGCCGGGACGAGGGACCGAAGACCCACAGCGGACGCGCCTCCTTCTCGGCGACCTCGCAGGCCTTGGTCAGCGCGCGCATCACGAACGGGTGCACGCGATCGAAGGCCTCCGTGCGCGAGGTGTCCTCCCGGTCGACGGCCAGGAGGTATTGCTGAAGCGAATCCAAGTTGAGCATCAGGAAGTCCGCCTCGTGGGCCAGGTCGCGAATGCCCAGCATCGAGATCGGAGTCTCCACCACGACTCCCGTGGGCAGCGAGGCCGCGAACGGCTCACCGGTCTTCTTCAGCTCGACGCGCTCCTCGAAGAGCATCTCGCGCACGCGACGCAGGTCGCCGCAGTCCGTCACGAACGGCAGCGCGAGACGGACGTCCGCCTCGGCCGAGGCGAGCAGGAGGGCGCGCAGCTGACGGCGCAGGATGCTGGGGCGCTCCAGCAGCGCGCGGACCCCGACGCTCCCGAAGCTCGGGTTGCGACCGGACTCCGGGTGGAGATAGGAGAGCCCCATCGTCGCGTCCGCGTTGAGCAGACGGAACGTGACCGGCGCTCCGCGCGCGGCGCCGATCACGGCCGCGTAGTGCTGCACGAGCGCCTCGCGCGACGGAGCCTGCTGGTCGAGCAGATAGAGCAGCTCCGTGCGATACAGCCCGATCGAGCGCATGCCCAGGGAGCGTGCCTGCTCCACCTCCGGGAGGTTGCCGCAGCTCCCGGTCACGGTGATCTCCTGGCCGTCGCGCGTCCGCGCGGGCCGCTGGGCCCACTCGGGGAGGTCCTCGAGGAGCGCGGTACGCTCCTCCTCGCTGGAGGACGCGTACTGCGCGCGAACGACCTCGTCGGGATCGACGCGCAGGAGCCCCTCGGTCGCGTCGAGGATCACGAAGTCCCCCTCCTCGACCGTGTCGAGTAGATCCTCGACGGCGATCAGCGTCGGGATGCGCATGGAGCGCGCGAAGATCGCGGCGTGGCTCGTCATCCCCCCTTCCTGCGTGACGATGCCCCGCACGTGCTCGTTCGCGAGGTTGAACATGTCGACGATGGACAGCTCCTTCGACGCGAGCACGTAGTCCCCCGCGTCCGAGGTCTCCTCCGCGCTCCCGGCCTCCTCGCTCTCGAGGTTTCGCAGCACGCGAATGCCGACGTCGCGCAGGTCGACCGCGCTCTGGCGGAGCGCGTCGCTCTTCACCAGGCGGAAGATCCGGTCGAAGTCCCCCACGACCTTGCCGATGGCCGCGTCCAGACGCATCTGCTCGTTGAGGATCAGGTTCTCCACGTCCGCGATGAACACGGAGTCCTTCAGGTACGTCACGTGCGTGTCGAGGATGCGCGCGTCCTCGGCGGCCACGCGACCCTCGAGGCGCTCCTTCAGGTCGATCAGCTGCCGGCGCGAGGCGTCCAGCGCGCGCCGGAAGCGGTTCAGCTCCTCCTCGACGCGCTCGAGCGGCACGCGCTCCGACCCGGCGCGGGCCAGGTCGTAGTCCTTGCGGTGGACGCGGCCGAGCACGAGACCCGGAGACACGATCGAGCCTCGCAGCACGGTCCCTCCGGGGATGCGCGCGTCGGCTTCGGGAGGCTCCTCCGGAGCGTCCGGATGGATGGCGCCGCCTCACGCGCGACCTGAT
>CAZDYS010000274.1:0-5893 GCA_964509445.1 uncultured Planctomycetaceae bacterium | reverse complement strand
TCCACCCGGACGCTCACGACCTCTCCATCCCCCGCGAAGGAGAACGTCAGGACCGCGGGAGTCACGGGACTGAGGAAGCGCTCCTCCGAGACGGGCAGGAACGGGAGCGGGCCGGGGGCATCGGGTGGGTGCACCAGGAGCTCCCTCCCGTTCGTCGAGAGCACCACGGACTCTCCCTCGCGGGAGGAGCTCGTGTAGGTCCCGCCGAGCGCCTCGAGACGTTCGGCCGCGAGCTCGATCGGTACGAATCCCTCGGCCCCGAGCTCGAACAGCGACCACTGTGCCTCCACGTCCGTCGGACGACGCTCCAGGACGGTGCGGTAGGCCGCGGCGGCCTCCTCCTCCCGTCCGGCCTCGCGGAACAGCTCGGCCAACCGGAACCGGGCGGTACGGCTCCAGGCGGGGACCGACGCCAGCACGCGATAGGTCGCCTCGACCGCCTCGAGGTCGCCCTCTTCGCGAAAGCGCTCCGCCAACCCGAGCAGCCCGCCTTCCCCGAACCGGTGTCCATCCGGCTGCGTCTCCTGGAGCCGCCGGTAGGCGCGGACGCCGGCCTCGGCTCCCTCGTCGGCGATCTTCGCGGCGAGCGCGACGGCGACGGGCGGACGGGCGGGAGCGCGCGCGGCTCGCTCCCAGACGGGCGCCCCGTCCTCCCACTTGTTGTGCGTCAGCCGCACGCGATGACCGTCACGGATCCGGTAGGCGTAGAGCTCGCCGTACATCTGGGGATTGAAGATCACCTCCTGCACGAGCGGCTGCTCGTCCGAGATCCCGTACCTGCCCGAGGAGTAGATCAGCCACGCGCCGTCCGGCGAGAACGCCACGTGCGCGTTCTGCGCCTCGTTGTTCGTCACGCGCAGCGGCTCGCCGACGGCGCGCAGTCCCTCGAGCTCCGTGAGGTACAGGTCGAAGTTGCGGCGGCCGCTCGCGGCGTCCAGGACTCCGTTGCGGTCCGACGCGAAGGCCACGCGAGAACCGTCCGGCGCCACGGAAGGAAAGGTGTCTCGCGCCGGGTGGTCGGTGAGGTTCTGGAGATCCGCTCCCTCGGTCGTGGCCAGGTAGACGTCGAAGTCCCCCGTCCGCCCGCTGCGGAAGACGAAGGCCGTGCCGTCCCGGCGAAACTCCGCCAGCCCGTCGTTGCCCGGCGTGCGCGCGGTCAGGTTGACCAGCTCCGAACCGTCCGGGCGCACGCGCCAGACCTCCGCCTCGTCTTCCGGACCTCCGCCGAAGGGACCGACCGTGAAGCTGACCCACGCGCCGTCCTCCTCGAAGCGAAGGTGCAGGATCGCACCGGGGCCGACTTCCGGATGGTCGTCGAGGTCGAGGAGTAGCGAGCGCTCGCCGCCGCGGGCGTTCGCCAGACCGATCCGACGCGGCGACGCGCGAAAGACCACCTCGCTCCGCTGCGGGTGCGGCGGCGCGGTGAACGCGTGGCGATGCGCGCTCCGCTCGACCGGACGGTCGAGCATCTCCGTTGCCGCGTGGCCCGGCTCGACCAGGAACGGACCGGGGAAGCTGCTGATGCTCGCCTCCGTCGACGGCGGAGCCCCGTGAAAGAGCAGCGCGCCGGTCGAGGGGTGGAACCTGGGATGGAACGCGTCCAGCGCGCGGTCGCTCACGTGCCGCACCTCCCCGGCGAGGTCCATCGCCATCACGCTCCAGCGGCGCTCGCGGCCGGCCTCGACCCAGGTGCCGAACAAGAGGGTCCCGTCGGAGCGAAGGACCGGAGAGAGAGCGACCGCGGTCGTCGGCGAGAGCGGGAGCTCCTCCCCCGTGACGAGCTCGAGCGCGTGAATACGGTACGGGACCTCCGCGTCCCGCTCGCTGTAGAAGAGCAGCGACCCGCCGTCCTCGGACCAGCAGGGGGACCCGTCCCAGCCGGGAGCGGTGGTCAGGCGCCGCGCCTCGCCTCCGTCCGCGCGCATCAGGTAGAGGTCTCCTTGCTTCTGGATCGCGAACGGGATGTCCGGGAGCCGCGAGGTCCCGCCGTCGCGGTCCGAAGAGAACGCGATGCTCTGGCCGTCGGGCGAGAAGGCCGGCCGGAAGTCTCCGCCCGGATGCGAGGTGAGGTTGCGCGCGAGCTCGAGCGGCTGCGTCTCCTCTGGCCGGAACGGGAGGCTGTAGAGGTCCGCGTCGCCCCCGTGGGTGCTCACGAACACCAGCGTGCTCCCGTCCGGAGAGATGGTGGCCTGGTCCTGCATGCCCACGCCGTGCACGAGCCGTCGCGGCTCTCCCCGCTCCTCGAGGTCCAGCGCGAACAGCGATGGATCGCCGGTGCGCTCGGACGCGAAGACGACCCAGCGACCGTCGGGCGAGAACACCGCGTCGTAGTCGAGTGCGGGATGCGTCGTGAGCTGCTGCGCCGGTCCGCCCTCCTCCTCCTGGAGGTAGATGTCCCAGCCCGCGGGGCGATAGGAGCAGTACGTGAGGCGCTCGCGAGCGGGTGCGACCTCGGGAGTCGCGCGGCAGGCACCGAGGAGGGAACTGGTGAGAGCGACGAGAGCGGGCAGGAGACGCATGGCTACAGGATGAGGACTCGGGTGGGGAGCGCAAGGCGCGCGGATCCCGAGCGCCGTGGACCCCTCGGGAGAGCCATCGGTCCCGTCCGACAGGAGGGCGGGCTCGCCCCACTTCCGCGACGGGTCGCGTCGCACCACGCAGGACTCCGCACGCGGAAGAGGGACGGCCGGGGCCCGGCCCGTTGGAGGACCGGGAGTGTCCAGGCCCCCGCCGCCCCTGTGGTCGCGCTAGCCCTCGTCCTGGCTCGTGTTCCTCGCGACGAGGATCGGCGGCATCTTGATGCCGAACACGCCCCAGGCGCCGTCGTCGCGGAAGAACCAGGTGGTCTTCAGCTCCTTGCCGTCGCCCAGGTCCATGAGGGCGGTCGCCTCCCGCTCGCGCACGTCCGTCATCCGGGTGCCCAGCACCGTCGGGAAGACGTCCCAGCCACGCCGGGTCCGTGAAGTCTCCAGCTGCTCGAAGATCGCCGTGCGCCGGCCAGGCGAGACGAAGCTGGCGAGGGCGCGCGTGTCTCCCGCGTTCCAGGCGGTCCGGAAGCGCTCGAGCGCGGGCTCCAGCGAGGGATAGGGCAGCTCGATCTTGGCCAGGCGCCACTCGAGGTCCACCAGGACGAAGCGCGCCGTGACGTCGACGCCCGCGACCACGTAGTCGACCCGTCCCTCGCGCTCGGTCACGCTGCGGGTCCCGTCCGGCAGCGTGGGAGTCGCCTCGGCCCAGCCGTGTCCCGTGGCCACGCCGCGGAACCAGGTTCCCTCGACGTCCTGGACGCGGTCGTCGAAGAGCGGCTCCAGCTCCGCGATGCCCCCGTCGTTCCAGGCCGTCTCGAACGCGGCGAGCGCGTCCTCGAAGGTCTGCGGTCGGGCGTTCTGCAGCGCGAGCCGCGTGCCCAGCGCACTCAGCAGGACGAGCGCGACGGCGGCACCGGCGGAGAGCTTCCAGGCCTTGCGGTCCGCGCGCCGCATCGCGCGCAGGAGGCGCTCGTGTCGCTCGCCCGGAGCGCGATCCCGCACGGCCTGCCGCGTCCTCAGGCTCGCGTGGACCAGGACGTAGAGGTCCTTGTGATGGCGGATTCCGCTCTGAAACTTCCAGGCGGGCAGCAGGAGCACCCAGGACAGGACCGCCCAGGCCGCACTCCCCAGGAGCGCGGCGCCGTAGGGGTTCGGGCCGACGGCGTGCACCGCGGCGACTCCGGAAGCGAGGAGCGCGACCGCGAGCGTCCACAGGAAGGGCTGGAACAACAGGTGCAGCGCGGCGGTCCCCAGGAGGACGCTCATGCCCACCGTCAACACGACCACCAGGAGGCCTCCTTCCCGGGGCACCTCCGGGTTGGCGAGCGCGAGCACGGCGAACAGCGTCGCGACCGCGTAGGCCAGGGCCCCGCCGTGGTAGGTGCCCGCGATCCAGCGGGTCCAGCGATGGGCTCGGCGGAACGCGTCCTTCGCCTCCTCCAGGAGATCCGCGGCCTCCTCCTCGTCCTCGACGACCGTCGCATCCGCGAGGTCCGCACCACACTCGAAGCAGCTCGCGGTCTCGAGCGGGTTCAGCGTCTGGCAGTCGTTGCAGAGGACCTGCTCGGCCTCCGGCTCCTCCACCTCCAGAGCTCGCACGAGGCCGCCACAGGTCTTGCAGCCGTAGGAACGGTTCGGATCGGGAACGCGGTAGATCTTCGAGCAGTCCTCACACCGAGCGACCGCGCGGGCAGGGGTGGTGTTCATGGTTGGCCTCTGGAGGATGGGGAGAGAGCGAAGGCTCGGAAGCGATCCGGCGTCGCGCGTCAGGGGCTCGGCGGGATCCGTGGGTTCTCTTCCTGCGCGCTCATTCCGAGGGTTGGCGCAGGATCATGTTCGCGCGCCCGACGATCAGGGGATCGACGGCGCCGATGTGGTCGTGGTCCTTGCCCTCGTAGGGCAGCTTGTTCAGGACGAAGCGCATCGCGTTCAGCCGTGCGCGCTTCTTGCAGTCCGACTTGACCAGGGTCCAGGGAGCGTCGGCCGTGTCCGTGTGGAAGAACATCGCCTCCTTGGCCTTGGTGTAGTCGTCCCACTTGTCGCGGGAGGCCTCGTCGATCGGACTCAGCTTCCACTGCTTGAGCGGGTGCACGCGCCGAGAGTCGAAGCGGCGGCCCTGCTCCTCGCGGCTGACCGAGAACCAGAACTTCACCAGGTGGATGCCGCTGCGGACGAGGTGACGCTCGAACTCGGGCGCCTGACGCATGAACTCGGAGACCTCGTGCGGCTCGCAGAAGCCCATCACGCGCTCGACCCCGGCGCGGTTGTACCAGGAGCGATCGAACATCACGATCTCGCCCTTCGTCGGCAGGTGCTGCGAGTAGCGCTGGAAGTACCACTGCCCGCGCTCGACGTCCGTGGGCTTGTCGAGAGCGACGACCCGCGCACCGCGCGGGTTCAGGTGCTCCATGAAGCGCTTGATCGTCCCCCCCTTTCCGGCGGCATCGCGCCCCTCGAAGAGGATCACGAGCCGCTCGCCCTCCTTGCGGGCCCAGGCCTGGAGCTTCAGGAGCTCGACCTGCAGGAGGTACTTCTCCGCCTCGTACCGACGGCGCGACATCCGGTTCGCGTAGGGATAGGCACCGTCCCGCCAACCGGCGCGGAGCTCGTCGTCCGGATGCACCTGCCCGCCCACGCTCGACAGGCGCGCGCGAATCGCCTGGCGCACCAGCTCGAGCTCCTCGGTCGAGGCTCCGTGGAGAAGCGCGTCGACGGTCGAGGGCAGGTCGTCCGCCCCCACGCGCTCCGCGACGTCTCGGACCGCCGCAGCGCGAGCGCTGAGCGCGCGCGCCGTCTTCTTCGTGATCGTGCGGTCGCCGATCTCCTCGGGGGTCGAGGGATCCGGCTCCTCGATGCAGTGGACCTCCTCCCGGAGCTCGCGAGGCATCTCCTCCTCGCGCACCGCGTCCACCTCGGCCAGGGAATCGACCACGCGTTCGAGTCGCTTTCTTCGTCCGTTCTTCTTGCTCATGGATGGGCTCGTCTCGTCGCTCCGAAGAGGATTGGACGAGCCCTCGAGGCGTAGGGAAAGAGGCCCGAGGCCCTGGCGCGAGGACTACGCACAAGTCCTCAGACGGCTCCGCCGGGCACCGCCCCCACCTACGACCAAGTGCGCAGATCGCGCCGCCGCGCGCGGAAGGAGGACCTCAGAGGGCGAGCCTCCATCCGCGCGCCGCGAGGCGGCAACCGAGCTCCGCGCTCGAGCGCTCCGGAAGCGTGGAGCGCCAGAAGAAGCAGCGGACCTCGGTCTCGAACGCGTACCCTCGTCGGAGCGATGAGTCGAACGAATAGCGACGCCTGGTCCCCGCAAGAGATCGCGCAGCGCGTCGAGTCCGTCGGCGTCACCAAGGCGCGGCTCGACGTCG
>CAZDYS010000273.1:1787-5908 GCA_964509445.1 uncultured Planctomycetaceae bacterium | reverse complement strand
GACCAGGTGGCGCTGATCGAGCGCGTCCCGATGGAGCGCTACCTCGCGAGCGTGGTGGGGGCCGAGATGAACCCCAAGTGGCCGGCACCGGCGCTCGCTGCCCAGGCGATCGTCGCGCGCAGCTACGCCGCGGCGCGCTGGATGGAGCGCGGCGCGGAACCCTGGGACGTCCACTGGCACTTCGGCGTCGACATGGCCTACCACGGCGCGACGCCGGGGGACGCGCGCGTCGCCGCGGCGATCGAGCCGACGCGCGGTCAGGTCCTGACCTACCGAGGCCTTCCGGTGCTGGCGCTCTTCCACGCGAGCTCCGGCGGACGCACGGAGGCCTTCGAACGGGTCAAGCCCGGCGTGGTCGCGCCGGACGGCAAGACGCCGATCGCCGCCGCGATGCCGGTGGTGGAGGACCCGGCGGCGCTGCCCGGTGCGGACGGGCTCTCCCTCGCCGCGACGCACGGTCGCTGGAAGGCCGACCTGCCGCTTCCGGAGATCACGGAGGCGCTGCAGGCCTGGTCGCGCGCGGAGGAGGGACGACCGCCGTTCGGGACGGTCGAGGGCGTGTCGATCCTCGAGCGGCACGCGGACTCGGGCCGGGTCGCGAAGGTCAGCGTCCGACACGTGCTGGACGGGGAGCGCCGGTTCAAGACGCTGGACGCCTCGGTGTTCCGACTCGCGGTGAGTCCGGTCCGCATCCGGTCCGTGTGGTGGGACCGCTGCGTCATCGCGGCCAAGGCCCCGGGCTATCTCGTGCTCGAGGGGCGCGGCTTCGGGCACGGCTGTGGGCTCAGCCAGGTCTCGGCCTGGTACCTCGCGCGCCGCGGCGAGAGCGCGACCTCGATCGTCGCGCGCTTCTACCAGGGCGCCAAGCTGGAGCGGCTCTACTAGCGGCTCGGCGCGGGGCCCCGGCGTCCCGTGGCTGGACAACGCTCCGGAGCCGTCCTAGGCTCGCTCGTGGAGAGCGGCTCGCGCCACCGCCCCCGGCGTGCGCGACCGCTCTCTTTTCGTTTCCCCCCGCCCCCCCCGTGTCCACCACGATCGCTGCCAAGCTCTGGGTCGAGACCGAGCTCGACCACGTCGAGGCCTTCGGCTTCTGCGGAGGTCGTGGAGCGTTCTTCAGTCGGCCGCGGCCGGGCCGCTCGGGCCCGAACGAGGACGCTGCGCTGGTCGTCGCCCTCGGTCCCGACACCGGCGTCCTCGCGGTCGCCGACGGAGCCGGCGGTCAGGCCGGAGGAGCCTTCGCCTCCCGCACCGCCGTCGAGCACCTCCAGCGGGCGCTGGTCTCCGAGGGAACCACCACGACGCGCGAGCGCATCCTCAGCGGCATCGAAGCCGCGAACGACGCGCTGCTCGCCCAGGGGTCCGGCGCCGCGACGACTCTCGTCGTGCTCGAGCTGGGCGAGGGTCGGGTGCGACCCTACGTGGTCGGCGACTCCCAGGCGCTCCTGCTCGGTCGCGCCGGAACGCTGCGCTACCTCAGCGCGCCGCACTCTCCGGTCGGGTACGCGGTCCGCTCGGGCCTGATCGACGAGAGCGCGGCGATGCAGCACCTCGACCGGCACCTGGTCTCGAACGTGATCGG
This sequence comes from uncultured Planctomycetaceae bacterium, assembly GCA_964509445.1. Taxonomy (GTDB): domain Bacteria; phylum Planctomycetota; class UBA1135; order UBA1135; genus CAZDYS01. Next base: position 4,329 of record CAZDYS010000273.1, on the reverse strand, counting down.
ACTCGAGGGCATGGCGGTGGAGGTGGCCGCACCGCTCCCGCTCGCGTCGGGGGATACGCTGCTCGTCGCCAGCGACGGTCTGTTCGACAACCTCTCCACCGAGGAGATCGCGCTGCAGCTCGGCGCGGGCGGGCCGGAGGAGGCGACCGCCGCCCTCGCGGCCGCGAGCCGGGACCGGATGGAGACGCCCGGAGGTCCGGCTCCTTCGAAGCCGGACGATCTCACGCTGCTGGCCTTCCGGGCGGGTTAGCGCGCGAGCCAGGCGATTCGGCCGCCGAAGCGGTGCCGCCAGCGGCGCAGCAGGGCGCGGAGCCCGTGCTTGTGGCGCAGGTAGGGCAGCGGTTCGCGGTGAGGAGCTCGGGATCGGGCGATCATGGTGGCGTGCGGACGCTCCCGTCGGGCGGATCTTCCCGCGGGCTCGGGAGCGCTGGGTTGGAGTTCGGTGGGCCCAGGAGACCTCGCGCAGTCGCGCGCGCTCGTCTGCCGTGGGAACCGTCCTTTCTTCGGGAACGGGGGCGTCCGTTTGCGGCCCTAGCAGGACTCTTTCGAAACGGGTCGACCCGCGAACTCCTTTCCGCACGCCTTCCCACGCCGCGCGCGGGGGCACGAGCGCGCCGCTCGGCCCCGCCGTGGCCGAGCGGACGGTGCCCTAGAACGAGCCGCGCGCCTTCTTCACGCGGTAGGTGGCCTCCAGCTGGAGGCTGTCGACCGACGCGCCGCCGCCCTGGTCGACCGCGCGGACCACGTAGAACACCGTCGCGAACGGCGCGACGCCCGTGTCGAGGAAGGTCGGCTCCAGCAGCGGGGAGACGTTGACCTTGGCGTAGGGACCGCCGCTGACGCTCGCGCGGTACAGGTCGTAGCCCGCCAGGTCGGCCTCCGCGTTCGCGTCCCAGCGCACGCGCAGGCCCGCACGCCGTCCGAGCGACCGCAGGTTGACCGGCGCCGCGGGAGGCGCGTCCATCGGGGTCGCGGAGACCTCGGCGCTCGTGGGACTCTCGAGCCCCGAGGTGTTCCAGGCCGTGACCACGTAGAAGTAGGTCGTGCCGTTGACGGCGGTCGTGTCGAGGAACGACGTCGTCGTGACCAGCATCGGGGTGAGCAGGGTGTAGCCGCTCATCGGGGTGGTCGAGCGGTAGACGTCGTAGCCCGTCAGGTCGCCCTCGGAGTTCGCGTTCCAGGTCAGCAGCACGTCGCCGTCACCGGGCAGGGCCGCGAGGCCCGTGGGCGCGGCCGGCGGCGCCGGCGGGCAACCTCCGCTGAAGGTCTGGCCGGCGTTCACCGCGCCGGGCGTGTCGGTCTGCGGCGTCTGCCAGGTGAAGCCCGCGTAGGAGCTCCCCGTTCCGCCGAGCTGCAGCGAGAAGCCGATCGCCGTCGTGCCGGACTCGACCACGCCGACGTTCTCGGAGGTCATCCCGTTGGCGGGGCCGCCGACGGCCGTGAGCACGCCCTCGTAGCTCAGGAACTGGATCACGTTGTCCGACGGATCGACCAGGGCCATGCCGTCCGGAGATCCGTTCTGCAGGCCGGAGAACGCGAAGCTCAGCGTGCCGATGCAGCCGCCCTGGTCCGGCAGCACGCCGGACAGCGCGACGGTCTTGTAGGTGGCGCCACCGTTGCCGTTGTAGCCCACCAGCGACCAGCCGGAGAGGTCGAGTCCGGCCGGGCCGGCGACCTCGATGAACTCGCCCGTGTCGGCCCCGGAGTTGTCGTAGTGGAACTCGTTGATCCAGGGATCCGCGACGCCACTGCCGGTCGGGGTCGCGGTGGCCTCTGCGCTGTCGGGGGAGTCGTTGCTCGAGAGGTCGACGGCGCGCACCACGTAGAAGTAGGGCGTCCCGCCGGAGAGCCCCGTGTCGACGTAGTCGCTGGTGACGACCAGGGATCCGTTCACCTGGGTGTAGGGGCCTCCGGTCGTGGTGGAGCGGTAGACGTCGTAGCCCGCCAGGTCCCCTTCGCCGTTGTCGGACCAGTCGAGGGAGACGGACTGCAGGCCGGCGGTCGCGACCAGGCCCGTGGGCGCGGCCGGCGGCGTGGAGTCCCCGGTGCAGTTCGACTCGAACAGGCAGGTCACCCACTCGGGGTGGTCGACGAAAGGGTTCCGGTTCCCCTGGTACAGGAAGACCGTCTCGTTCTTGAGCATCTCCTTGGCGTCGACCGGGTCGTCGAGGTGCCACTGGATCAACTCGCTCAAGATGCCCATGTAGGCGATGCTCTCGTTCTGGCCGGTGTTCCCGCTCTGGATCAGCGCCTCGGAGTCCGTGAGGATCAGGTCCGGCTCCAGCGCGCCCGTTCCCCCGTGCGTGCCCCCCTCGTAGCGAACGTCGAGGTAGAACATGGCGCGCGCCACGTCACCGCGCCGGTCGTGCCAGATCTCCCACGTTCCACTGGTCCCGGTCCCGGAGGTCCAGTTCGAGTTGCCCGGGTAGACGCCGGAGCCGCCGCCCTCGCCGTTGTTCACCTCGGTGATCCGCTCGGTACAGGCGGCGCTGCAGGAGCGGAACGGCTTGTTCCCGCGCGAGCTGTTGTAGCTGTCGTTGCA
>CAZDYS010000273.1:0-1687 GCA_964509445.1 uncultured Planctomycetaceae bacterium | reverse complement strand
CGTGTGGTCGTCGATCACCGCGTGCAGCGTGTTGCGCAGCGTCGTGGCGTTCGTCGTGTCGACCGAGTCGTAGTAGCCCTGGGGCTGCGCGCTCGCGCCGGAGGAGAAGGAAGCACAGAGCGCCAGCGCGCTCGCCAGGAGGGGGAAACGCATCTCTCGTTGCCCGGGGTGGGGAGTGGGGGGGAGCTCGGCGAGCGCGTTTCGTGGTTCCACGAGGCGCGCCGACGAGCCACGAGGAGACGCCATCGGTCCCCAGCGCGCAACGGGACAGGTGCGAAACCGGCCCCGCCGGGCCCGTTCCTCACGGGATCTTCATGCGAGCGCGGGAGCTTCGAGGTCCGCCGCCAGGACCGCGCGCAGCGTGCGCGGGGCCGCGTTCGCCCCGCAGAGGACGACACAGGCGCTCCGCGCGCCCCCTCTCGCGCGCTCGCGGTCCCGCAGCAGAGCCGCCACGGCGACCCCGGCGGCTCCCTCGATCAGGGCGTGCTCCTGGGCCAGGACGCCGCGCATGGCCGCGGCGATCTCTCCCTCTTCGACCTCGACCCAGCGGTCCACCAGCCTGCGGCACAGGTCGAAGGTGATCGCCTCCGGCTCCAGGCCCCCCGCCGTTCCGTCGGACAGGGTCGGGAGCGAGGGCTCGTCGAGGATCCGACCGGCGGCGACGGAGTGGGCGAGCACCGCGGAGCGTGCCGGGGAACAGCCGACCAGCTCCACCTCGCTCCCGAGTCCGCGCAGGACGCTCCCGATCCCGGACATCAGACCTCCGCCGCCGCAGGCGACGTAGACCCGGTCCAGGTCCGGGAGCTGCCGCGCGAGCTCGAGGCCGACGGTTCCCTGGCCCGCCAGGACGAGCGGGTCGTTGTAGGGGGACACGTAGACGCGGTCGGTCTCCCGCGCGAAGGCGCGCGCGGCGACCTCGGCCTCGACGCAGTCGGTGCCCGCGGAGCGCACCGTAGCGCCGCGCGCGCGCACGCCCGCGAGCTTCTCCTCGTCGGCGCTCTCCGGGGCGAACACGACCGCCTCGAGCCCGAGCTCCGCGGCACCGCAGGCGATCGCCATCCCGTGGTTGCCGGTGGACGCGGCGACCACGCCTCTCGTCCGCTCCTCGGGCGTGAGCGCGGTCAGGCGGCTCAGCGCGCCGCGCAGCTTGAAGGACCCCGTGCGCTGGAAGCACTCGAACTTCAGCGACACGTCCTGGTCCGGCGTCGAGAGCCAGGCCGACCGCTCGACCGGCGTCTCGCGCACGAACTCGCGGATGCGCTTCTCGGCCTGGCGTGCCTCCGACAGAACGTCTGCGATGTCCATGCGGCGCAGCATACGGGCTGGGGACCACCGGGTCCGCGCCGGCCCGGTCGCAACGCGCTGCGCTCGCTGGCGCGTCGCAGCGGGAAGGGCCAGGATGCGTCGATGGAGCCGGTGTGGGAGCCCGAGGAGGTGGTCGAGCTGGAGACCGCGCGCGCGTGGATCCTCGAGGTCGCCGCGGAGCTCGCTCCGTTCGAGCTCGAGCCGCTCGGCGTTGGCTGGGACAACACGGTCTACGTGGCGCGCTCGGCCGACGGGCGCCGCACCGTGTTCCGGTCCCCGCGGCGTGAGATCGCCGTCGGGCTCCTGGAGGCCGAGTGTCGCGTGCTGCCGGACGTGGCTCCCACGCTGCTGCAGCTCTTGGACCTGGAACAGCCCGCCGAGA
>CAZDYS010000272.1:0-5914 GCA_964509445.1 uncultured Planctomycetaceae bacterium | reverse complement strand
TGGGCGTGTTCGTCCTGGTGATCTCGAACCTGTTCCAGAGCGTGCCGGACCCCGCGACCGGAGCCTCGGGCTACTCGACGGCGGTCCTGCCGTCCGGACTGCTGATGCTCGTGGCGCTCGGCTGCGGCTACCTCCTGTACGTGAAGAAGGCCCCGCTCGCTCCCGTCATCGCGGTCGGGTTCGCGATCGAGCTGGTGAGCATCTGGCTCGGCATGGAGCTGCCCACGATGGGCCTCGCGCGCGAGAGCTGGCCGGCCGCGACGACCTGGACGTTCCTGCTGCTCGCCTACGCGTTCCTCGCCTCCGTCCTGCCGGTCTGGATGCTGCTGCAGGCGCGCGACTTCCTGAACTCGCTGCTCCTCTACCTCGGTCTCGGCCTGGCCTACGTCGGGTTCTTCGTGCTGGGTCCGTCTTTCGCCGCGCCGGCCTTCGCGCCCCAGCCGGCGGAGGCCCCGCCGATGCTGCCGTTCGTGTTCATCACGATCGCCTGCGGGGCGGCCAGCGGCTTCCACGGGCTGGTCAGCTCCGGCACGACGGCGAAGCAGCTCGACAAGGAGACCGACGCGCGCGTGATCGGCTACGGCGGCATGATCGGCGAGAGTCTCCTGGGCCTGCTCGCGGTGCTCGCCTGCACGGCCGGCTTCTCCTCGAGCGAGCTGTGGCACGAGCACTACGCGACCTGGAACAGCGCGGGCTCCCTGAGCGCCAAGATCGGCGCGTTCATCGACGGCACCGCGCGCTTCGTGACCACGCTCGGCATCGACGAGGGGCTGGCCCAGGCGCTGATCGCGATGGTCGTCGTCTCCTTCGCGCTCACGACGCTCGACAGCGCGACGCGGCTCTTGCGCTTCAACATCGAGGAGATCGGCCAGTCGTTCCGCCTGCCCTTCAGCTCGAACCGCTACGTGTCGACGGTGCTCGCGTGCCTCGCGATCGGCTTCTTCGCGCTGTTCGAGATCGACGGCAAGCCGGCCGGCCTCGCGCTGTGGGCGCTGTTCGGGACGACGAACCAGCTGCTCGCGGGGCTGACGCTCACGATGGTGACGATCTACCTGCGCGAACGCGGCAAGCCGGTCTGGGTCACCGCGATCCCGGCCGTGTTCATGATGGCGAGCACGCTCAGCGCCATGTTCGTCAACCTCGAGAAGTTCCAGGACACGCCCGTCCTGTTCGCCGTCGGCATCGTGTTGATGCTGCTCGGTCTGTGGCTCCTGGTGGAGTCGGTCATCGCGCTGCGTCCGAAGAAGCGAACCGCAGGAAGGTCTGGATGAAACTCCCGAACGAGATCGAGGCGCTGACCTTCGACTGCTACGGCACCATCGTCGACTGGGACGGAGGCATTCGCGCGGCGATGGAGGCGATCTCCTCGCTCGAGGGCTGTGACTTCGACCGCCTGGTGCGCGAGCGCGAGGAAGACGAGGCGACGCTGCTGGCGGGCGGCTTCCGTCTCTACGGCGAGATCCTGGGGGAGTCGCTCGTCCTCGCGGCCGAACGTCAGGAGCGCAAACCGACCGACGACGAGATCCGCACCTTCGTCGCGAGCATGGGGACCTGGCCGCTGTTCCCCGACAGCACCGAGGCCCTGGTGAAGCTCGCGCAGCGCTTTCGGCTCGCGGTCCTCTCCAACGTGGAGACCGCCGTGCTTCGCCAGAGCCTCGCGTCGCTCGAAGCCGCCGGGGCGCTGTTCGACCCCCTGGTCACGGCGCAAGAGGTGCAGAGCTACAAGCCCGCTCCACGCCACTTCGACGTCGGTCAGGAGTCCCTCGCGCTCCCGCGCAAGAGCATCCTGCACGTCGCCGGCTCGCTCTACCACGACATCCGCCCCGCGCGTGCGCTGGGCTGGACCACGGTCTGGATCGATCGTCGGGGCGAGGGGCTGCCGGACGACCCCGCGCTGGAGGATCAGCTGGTGTTCCCGGACCTGGCCTCGCTCTGCAGCGCGCTTTTCGCCGCATCGGACGAAAGGAACCTGACCGCTCCGCGGTAGCCCGCCCCAGCTCGCCTGTCCCCATGACCTTCTGCTTCGTCGTCGTCGTCCTCGCCATCATCGCCGCCGCGATCGCGGCGTCGGCTCACCAGGCGAACAAGGCCGAGGCCGCCTGGTCCTCCGCCGCGACGCGTCTCTCCCTGGTCTACCGCAGCAAGGGCAAGTTCGGAGACCGCATGTTGCGCGGGAAGCTCGAGGGCTATCCGGTCGTCGTTCGCACCTTCAAGCGCAGCAACGGCAAGAGCTCGACCACCTACACGCACTTCGAGCTCGAGTACTCGCGGGAGTCCTTCGAGTTCAAGCTCACCCGCTCGACCGCGTTCTCCAGCGTCGCCGCGTTCTTCCGCTCCCAGGACATCGAGATCGGCGCGTCCGAGTTCGACAAGATCGTGATCGTGCAGTCGAACCGCCCGAAGCACGTCGCGTCGTACCTCACCAGCGAGCGGCAGAAGGCGGTGCTCAACGTCTTCCTGGCCTACCCCGGCGCACGCATCAAGAACGGCGAGATCGAGTGGGAGAAGCGCGGGCTCGTGACCAGCGCGGCCGAGATCGAAGGCGTCCTGCGTCGGTTCGTGCGCTTCGCCCAGGTGATGGACGGCGTGCGGGAGCCCGCGGACCTGGAAGAGGAGGCGCTGGAGGAGATGGTCGCGCCGGATCCCGAGCCGCAGTTCTCCGAGGCCATCGCCGGCGTCGGCGCTCTGAGCGTGCAGTCCGACCAGGACGACGCCGCGGTCCACGAGCCCGAGCCCGTCGTGTTCCACGTCGACGACCTGGGGGAGGTCTACGATCTGCCGCCGGTCGTCCAGCCGGGGATGACGGTGACCGAAGCGGCCGAAGCCGTGGAGGCGGAGCGGCGCGGGGAGAGGCCCGCGCGGGAGCTCGGAGACCCGGCCGACGATCCGGTGGTGGAGGAGGAGCTCGCCGTCTCCGAGACGTCCGCGCCCTCCGAAGCTCCCGAACCGACGCCCGCGCCCGAACCCCCCGCGCCGTCCGAGTACTGGCGCCCGGAGCCTCCCCCGGCAGCCCCGACCGAGGCCGCGGAGCCGCCCGCGCCTGCCTCTCCCCAGCCCGCTCCCTCGTCCACGTTGCACGACCCCACGCCGACCGGTGGCTCCCTGCCCGAGTCTCAGCTCGAGACCACGGTCTTCCAGGAGATCACGCTCGGCGGAGTCGACGATCCCACCAACCGATTCGTCGAGGCCGGGTCCGACGCGTCGCTCGCGGTCGCGGACGTGTGCGGAGAGCTGTTCGCGAGCGGACTGCTCGGCAGCAAGGCCGACCAGGCCTTCGCGGAGCGCTACCTCGACGCCGAGGTCGCCTGGGAGGGCAAGCTCGAGCGACTCGACCGCTACTTCTCGGACATGGTGTTCGAGGGAGGACCCGGCACGAAGGCGACCGTCGTCGTGCACGAGATCGGCGAGGGCTACGCCGCGCGCAAGGTGGAGGCGGTGCTGCAGCTCGGGCCAGAGGCGGCGGACGAGCTGCGCACCCGGGTCGGCGAGACGCTGCGCTTCCGCGGTCGCCTCGCGAAGTGCGAGGCGTTCCTGCGTCGCCTGCTCGTGCGCGAGGCGACGGTCGAGGCGTCCTGACGTCGCCTCAGACGCACGCTTCCTGGCCCGTGAACGCGTCCATGCCGCCACGGAGGTCGGTCACGGAGCGCGCGCGCCCGAGCAGCAGGCTGGCGGCCGTCGACGAGCGGTAGCCGCTCTTGCAGACCAGGACCAGGTCGCGGTCGGTGGGGATCGTCTCGAGCTCGCTCGGGAAGCGCTGGAGCGGCACGTGCTGCGCGCCGTCGATGTGTCCCGCGTCCCATTCGCCCGGTCCGCGCACGTCGACGACGAGCGGCGGCGTCGGACCGTCGAGGCGCCGGCGCAGCTCCTCCGGCTCGATGCGCGCGTGCGTCGCACGATCCCCCGCGGGGACGGCTTCGATCCCGCCCTCGAGGGTGCCCGCCACACGGTCGAAACCGATGCGACCGAGGCGCCTGGCGGCCTCTTCCTCCGCGCCGGGTTCGGTCAAGAGCACGATGCGCCGGTCGTTGGGCACGAGCGTGCCCACCCAGGTCGCGTACATGCCGTCCAGCCCGACGTGCACTGAGCCCGCGAGGTGACCGGCGGCGAAGGCCTCCGCGTCCCGCACGTCGAGCACGACCGCACCCGCGTTCTGTTCCCGCACGACCTCGTCCAGCGAGAGTCCCTTGCGCCCGGCCTGGAGCACGCCGGCGATGCTCGGGTGCTCCTTCTTGTTGAGCTCGGCGTCGTAGGGGAAGTAGGCCGGCGCCTGCGGCTGGTTCGCGGTCAGCATCGCGACGAACTCCGCGCGCTCCATCGGCTGCAGCGCGTAGTTCGACTCGCGCTGCTGGCCGATCGTCGACCAGGTGTCGCTGGAGAGGTTCTTGCCGCACATGGAGCCGGCGCCGTGGCCCGGGTAGACGATCGTCTGGTCCGGCAGCGTCAGGAGCTTCCCGTGCAGCGAGTCGTACATCCAACCGGCGAGCTCCTCGGACGTCAGGCCGACCGACGACATCAGGTCCGGTCGACCCACGTCGCCGATGAACAGCGTGTCCCCGGTCATCACCGCGTGCGGCTCCTCCGTGCTCTTCGTCGCGTCGAAGACGAGGATCGAGGTCGACTCCGGCGTGTGTCCCGGCGTCGAGAGGAAGCGCAGCGTGACGTCGCCCAGCTCGAACGACTCCCCGTCGACCATCTTCTCGAAGTCGAACTCCGCTTCCGCGCGCTCTCCGAGCCACACCTTCGCGTCGCAGGCCGCGCGCAGCTCCAGGTGCCCCGCGAGGAAGTCGGCGTGGAAGTGGGTCAGCATCACGTGTCGGATCGTGACGCCGAGCTCCTTCGCGCGGTCGAGGTAGATCCCGACGTCGCGGCGCGGATCGATCACGACCGCGGTCTTGGTGCGCTCGTCGGCGAGGAAGTAGGAGGCCTGGGCGAGGCAGCCAAGGTAGTGCTGTTCGAGGATCATGGCGTGGGCTTTCGCGGGTGGGGCCCCATCCTAGGCCGTCCTCGCGAGATCTCGACAGGCGGTTAGCGGCCGGAGAGCGCGGCTCGCGGGGTCGTCAGGACCCCAGGGGGCCGCTTCCTCGTGCCGCGGCACCCCTACCCGACGAGGACCCCGGGAGGCCTCAGTCCCGCTTCCCGTCCGGCTTGCCCGTCAGGTGATCGACCAGGTCCATCTTGGTCAGGATCCCCTGGAGCTTCTGGTCGTCGTCCACGACCAGGCCCACGTAGCCGCGCGCGAAGAGGTCCGTCAGGACGCGCGCGTCCTCGTTCACGTGCACCGTGTGCACGTTGCGGAACATGACCTCGGCGACGGCGCTCGAGAGGCTCGCGTTGCCCTCGACCATCTTCGAGAGCAGGTCGGACTCGGTCACGATGCCGACCAGGCGGCCCTCGTCGAGGACCGGGAGCTGGCTGACGCCGTGCTCCTTCATCGCCATCACGGCGTCGGCGACGTTGTCCGAGCTCGACGTGCCGACCGGGTCGCGCTTGGGCAGGGCGCGCAGGAGGTCGCCGAGGGTGTTCGTCTCCCACAGCGACTCGGCGAAGCCGTTCTCGCGCATCCAGGCGTCGTCGAGGAACTTCGTCATGTAGTTCCGCACCGAGTCCGGGAGGATCGTCACGATGCGCTTGCCGGGACCGACGCGCTTGGCGACCTCGACGGCGGCCCACACCGCGGCGCCGCAGCTGCCTCCGCAGAGGATGCCCTCCTGGCGGATCAGGCGGCGCGCCATCTGGAACGACGGGCCGTCCTCGGACTTGATCCACTCGTCGACCACGCCTCGGTCGAGAACGTCGGGGATGAAGTCGTAGCCGATGCCCTCGACCTTGTAGCTGCCCACCGGCTCTTCACCGGCCAGGATCGAGCCTTCGGGATCGACGCCGACGACCTGGATGTTCGGGATCTCCTTCTTCA
>CAZDYS010000271.1:0-5918 GCA_964509445.1 uncultured Planctomycetaceae bacterium | reverse complement strand
GACGCCTGCAGCCGACGAGCTCGCGCGGGGCGTGACGGAACAGCTGGCCGACGTCGCGCCGCCGCGGCGCTCCGTGGTCGCGCACGAGGGGGAGCGTCCGCTCGCCGCCTTCGACTTCCGTGGCGAGGCCCTGTTGCTCCTGCCGCGATGGGTCTGGCCGCGGGCGGAGTACCTGCGCAGGCGCTACGGCAGCGGCGGGCCCGCGCGGCGGATCACGCACGCTCTCGGAGTCCTCGGGCGGAGCCTCCTGGGGGCCCTGACCGTGCCCGTGGCCTGGGGACAGGCTCGGTGCGAACGAGAGCGGCGGAGACGCGCGCTGCACGCCTCCGCCGCTCCGGAAGAGATGCTCGAGCTGGCCGCGCAGTGGCGGCGACTCGTCACTCGAGACCGATCGTGATGTCCATTGCGGTCACGAGCTCGATGCCCGTCGGCTTCCACATCGCGGCCTGCGTGTAGATCGTCAGACCCAGGAAGCTCCCGTCGAACGGGATGTCGATCGCGTGGGTCGACCACTGTCCGTTGGAGGTGACCTGGTCCGTGAAGAGGACCTGACCGGCACCAACACCGATCAGGAGCTCGCCGAACTTCGTGTTCACGCCCGCGATCGGAGTCGTGGAGCCCGTGATCGTCGTCGGGATCACGCCCAGGTAGCTGCCCACGTAGGTCGTCCAGGTCTGCCCGATAATCGGCTGCGTGACGGGGACGAAGCAGAACGCGCAGTTGCTGCCGGAGCCGTTGCGCAGGAGGCTCGTGGCGGGGCCGACGGGCCCGGCCGTGAGCGCCACGAGGACGTCGCGGTCGATCGCGTTCAGCACGCCGTTGCCGTCCAGGTCGAAGGCGTCCTGCGCACCGCGGGACTCGAAGCCCTGGATCGAGATCGCGTCGAACTCGGCGAGGTCCGCCGCGTCCACCACGCCGTCGCCGGTGTAGTCCCCGGCGATGCGGTCGTCGACGTTGGGGCAGGACTTGCCGCGCAACGAGGTGCGGATGGTGTCCTGCACCCGCGGATGGAATCGCATCCCGACTCCGGCGACCCCGAAGTCCAGGTGGCAGTAGCCCATGATCGTCCCCGAGTCCGGGCCCGAGCCGTCGGTGCAGCTGATCGGCGGGCTGTAGTCGAACGTGTGCTGGGATCCGTAGATGTGCCCGTTCTCGTGGGCGAGGACGAACAGGTCCCAGTTGCTCCCGCTCTGGTGCTGGATCGGGGAGGGGAAGCTGCCGCCGACGCTCGAGATCGCGTAGCTGGTCGTCTTGCTGCAGGTGATGCCGATGCTCTGGGCGACGCCGCCGAAGATCGGAGAGGTCAGCACGTGGGCCACGGCGCGGCGCAGGCTGCCGTTCGGGTTCTGCGGGCTGTTCCACCAGCTCGAGAAGTTCGACAGGTTGCCGAAGGTCGAGATCACGCCCCAGGGCGGGGTGGTGTTCCAGACCTGGATGTACCCGTTGGGGATCGTCACGGTCGCGCCCAGGTCGCGGCGGAAGACCTCGCTGCTGGCTCCGGTGAGCAGCACGCCGTAGTCCAGGGCGGCCTGGTTCGAGGGGAACAGCGCGCGGTACTGGTGGTCGAGCTCGAGGAACATCTCGGTCTCGCGCACGACGTTGTCCGCACGCAGCTCCGGGGTGCCGTCCTCTTCTTCTTCCAGGTTGCCGACGCCGCAGAAGTTCCCGAGCGGGTTGACCCCGTCGAAGAAGCGGGCGTTCGTCGTGTAGGCGACGCCTTCGTTCTCGAGGCCGCTCGAGAGGAAGAAGAGGTCTCCCTCCAGCTCCAGGTAGCCGTGCACCATGTCCTCGGAGACGCCGAGGAAGACGCGGCTCGCGCGGCCGGGCACGCTGCCCGTGAAGAGGTCGACCGACGGAGCCAGCTCGCTGACTCCGTTCTCGCCGATGACCTTCGCGCGCATGCCCGGCTCGACCACGTCGAAGGGGCGGATCAGGAGCTCCACGTTCTCGGAGCCCGGAAGCGCGAAGTCGCGCATCCGCACGAGCGTGCCCGCCTCGTGCAGCTCGTCGAACAGCTGCTGCGCGCTGGCGTCGAAGGCCACCGTCGAGAAGCCCTCGGGACCGGAGTCCGCGAGCCGGTGGAACGGCGAGTCGACCACCAGGGGGGCCGACACCGTGGCGGCCCGGGGACCGGTGGTCTGGGCGCTGGCCGTCGCGCCGAGGAGAAGGAGCGGAAGGAGATGCGTGGTACGCAGCATGGAGTCGTCGAGGGGAGGGGGAGAGGGGAGAGGCCCGCGCTGCCGGCGCGGGCCTCCGTGATCACTCGTAGGTGGAGATCTGGAGTTCGAGGCCGTTGAGCGCCTCGGCGCCGCTCGGCTTGAAGATGATGGCCTGGGTCGGAACCGTCAGGCCCGCGAGGCTGAAGTCCAACGGCAGCGGGATGTCGTGGGTCGCCCACTGTCCGTTCGTCAGCACCGTCTGGCTGTAGAGCAGCGGCCCGCCGACGAGGACCTCGCCAAACTTGGTCGAGATCGGCGTCGCGAGACGGTTCTGGTGCACGACGATCGTGGTGGGGATCGGGGCACCCAGGAAGCTGCCGACGTAGGTCGTCCAGGTCTCCCCGAGCACCGGGTTCGTCTGGCTCGTGTAGCAGAAGCCGCAGTTCGCGCCGGAGCCGTTGAAGATCACGGCCGAGGCGGGCGGCAGGGACATGGCCTCGATCAGCTGACGGTCGACCGAGTTCACGACGCCGTTGCCGTCCACGTCGAAGGTCTCGAACGCGCCGCGAGAGATGAAGCCCTGCCCGACGTAGGCGTCGAAGGCCGCGAGGTCGATGGCGTCGAAGAGCCCGTCCCCGTTGTAGTCGCCCAGGGCGATGGGGATCACGTTCGCGCAGCTCGCGCCCGCAATGTCGCCGCGCATGTTGTCCTGCACGCGACTGTGGAAGCGCATGCCGATCTGACTCATCGGGTAGGACTGGTGGCAGTAGCTCATGATCGTGCCACGGTCCGGCCCGGTGCCGTCGTCGCAGTCGATCGGCGGGCTGTAGCCGTCGAAGGTGTGTCCGGAGCCGTACAGGTGACCGACCTCATGTCCGAAGACGAACAGGTCCCAGTTGTCGCTGTCCTTGTGCTGGACGGGGTAGGGGAAGGAGCCGTAGCAGCTCGAGATCCCGTAGGAGTTGTTCTTCTGGCAGAGGACGCCCACGCTGTAGGCGACGCCGCCGAAGACCGGGTAGGTCAGCACGTGGACCTGCGCGCGGTTGATGTTGCTGTCGGGGTTGGCCCCGCTGTTCCACCAGGAGCGCACGTCGAACACGTCGTTGAAGGTCGAGACCTGACCCCAGGGCGGGGTCGTGTTCCACACGCGGGCGTAGCCGCTCGGCAGGAACATGGTGCAGCCCAGGTCGCGACGGTAGATCTCGCTCGTCGCGCCGACCAGCAGGGTGGCGTAGTCGAGGGTCGCCTGGTTGCTCGAGAAGCGGTTCCGGAACTGCTGGTCGAGCTCGAGGAACACGCGCGTCTCGTGGATGTCGGTCTGGGAGCGGAACTCCGGCTGCCCGACGAGTCCGCCTCCCTCGGTGATCACGTCACAGAAGTCCTCTGCGCTCTGGGTGAACAGGTCCCCGTGGGAGATCGCGAGCGGGCGGCCGCGCCCGTCGTCCGGCCCGGTCGATATCAGGTAGGTGTCCCCGTCCAGCGACAGATACCCGTGCATCATCGTCTCGGTGATCCCGAAGAAGCCGTGGCTCTCGCGTCCGGGGACGTGCAGCGAGAACATCCGGACGCTCGGCGCGAGGGACGAGGTCGAGCCGTCCGCCGCCACGACGGTCGCGACTCCCCCGTCCTCCCAGACGTCCACGGGCCGCAGGACCAGCTCCACGGACCGGTTGCCCGGCATCGGGAAGCGCTCGAGGGTCGTCACGCGACCGGCGCCGTGCACGTCGTCCAGCGCGTGGTAGGCGGTGCCGTCGAAGGAGGCCGTCGTGTAGCCGGAGGGCGAGGAGTCCGCACCGAGCTCGACGAAGGGGGAGAGGAACGTGGCGCTCTGGGACTGAGCGCCGGCGCTCAGGCAGAGGGCGAACGAGACGGTGGCCGCGGAGGCGGCGCGCAGGGGGTGCAACATGAGGGCTCTGGGGTGACGACGGCGGCCGCGGGTGGCGTGGAGCCGGGCGTGGTGCGGCCGCGCTGGTGTCCGAAGAGAGGGGGTTTCCTGGACGGTCCTAGCAGCATAGGGGTTCCGAGGGAATGCCTGCGGACAGGCACCGGGGGAGCATGCCTCCCTGGAAAGAGTTGCCAGGGGCCGCGTAGGCTGACCCCGTGACCGGGTCTGTTTACATAACGTGTTCAACGTGCGGCGCCCCGCAGCGTCGCCCCGCGACGGCTCCCCGCGGGGCGCGACTCACCTGCTGCGCCTGTGGCTCGGCGCTCTCCGACGGGCTCCTGCCGGTGGACCGCACGGCCTCCTTCGCGGCGGCCCTCGCGGCCCTGATCCTCTACCCGCTCGCGATCAGCCTGCCGGTGCTCTCGCTCGAGCGGTTCGGGCACCGCACGGAGGCCAGCGTCTGGTCCGGGAGCATCGGTCTCCTCGTCGAGGGGGAGCTGTTCGTGGGGCTGGTCGTCCTGCTGTGCTCCGTGCTCCTGCCGCTCCTCAAGCTCGCGTCCCTCCTGGTGCTCTCCGGCTTCGGACCGCGCCTCGCGCGCCGCCACCGCGCCTCGACCTGGCGTCTGGTGGAGTGGACCGGTCGCTGGGGCATGCTCGACGTGCTCCTGATCGCCCTGCTCGTGGCCTGGCTCAAGCTCGGCGACCTGGTCCGCGTCACGGCCGGACCGGGCGCCCTCGCGTTCACCGTCTGCGTGCTCCTGAGCCTGACCGCGAGCGCGCTCTTCGATCGCCGCCTCCTGCAACACCGTCCGCGTTCATGACCGACTCCCTGCCCGAGGCCGAGGTCCAGCCCCTGCGCGTGCGCAGCTGGGCCTGGCTGCTGCCGCTCCTCGCTCTGGTCCTGTTCGCCGTCCTGGGCGGGCTGGCCTGGACGGCCCGTGGCCCGCAGCTGACGCTCTACGCTCGCGAGGGGCACGGTCTGCGCGCCGGCGACCTGATCGCGTACCGCGGGATCTCCGTGGGGGAGGTGGCGCGCGTCGACCTCGCGCCGGACCTCACACGCGTGGAGCTGACCGTGCGCCTCGATCCCGGTGCCGAGAGCCTCGCGCGGGCCGGCTCGCGGTTCTGGATCGTGCGTCCGGACATCGCGCTCGACCGACTGGAAGGCGTCGACACGCTGCTGGGCGCGCGCCGCCTGGCGGTCCTGCCGGGAGCACCGGACGCCGAGCGCCAGACCGTCTTCGAGTGCCTGGAGGAGGCTCCGGTCCTGACCCTGGCCGAGGAGGGAGCGCTGGAGTTCACGCTGGAGGCACCGCGTCGCTTCGGCCTCGCTCCCGGCGCTCCCCTGACCTACCGCCAGACGGAGATCGGCTCGGTCGTCGGCGTCGGGCTCGCGAGCGACGCGACGGCGGTCGAGGTGCGCTGCCTGGTGCGCGCGCCGTTCCGCGAGCTGGTGCGCGAGGACTCGCGCTTCTGGGAGTCCGGCGGGCTGGCGCTCGACTTCCAGCTGCTGGACGGATTCTCGCTCGACGTCGAGTCCTTGCGCTCGCTCCTGGTCGGGAGCGTCGCCCTCGCGACTCCGACGCGACCCGGGCCCCCGGCGCGGACCGGGCATCGCTTCCGCCTGGCGGCGGAGCCGGATCCGGAGTGGCTGGAGTGGACGCCCGCGCTCCCCATCGGTCTGTCGCTCCTCCCGCGCGGCACGCCGGCCCCCCGGCTCCTTCGCGCTCGCCTCGTGTGGGAGCAGGGCTTCTTCGGGCGCGGTCAGGCCGTGCGCGGCTGGGTCCTGCCGGTCGAGGGGGGTCTCGTCGGACCCGCCGAGCTCCTGGTCCCGGTGGAGGACGCGGACGACCCGGCGCTCGAGGTCCGCGGGG
>CAZDYS010000270.1:0-5925 GCA_964509445.1 uncultured Planctomycetaceae bacterium | reverse complement strand
TCATGCCGGCGAGGTGCTGGATCGCGCCGGAGATGCCGACGGCGATGTAGAGCTGGGGCGAGACCGTCTTGCCGGTCTGGCCGACCTGCTCCCCGTGCGGACGCCAGCCCGCGTCGACGACCGCGCGGCTCGCGCCGACGGCCGCGTTGCCGAAGGCGGAGGCCAGGTCCTCGACGAGGGAGAAGTGCTCCGACTCCTTCAGGCCGCGACCGCCGGAGACCACGACGGGCGCCTCGCTGACGTCGAGCTTGCCGCCTTCCTTCGCGGCCAGCCCCTCGAGCTTGGTCTTCCCGGCCTCGATCGCCGCGCCGTCCGACACGTCGCTCGGGCCGCCCTCGGAAGAGGCCTGGAACACGTTGCGGCGCAGCGTGGCGCACAGGACCGGGCCGTTGCTCTTGAGCGTGGCGACCACCTTGCCGGCGAGCCACGGGCGCTTGACGGTGAACGAGTCCCCGTCGGCGTTCAGCTCGAGGCAGTCGGAGAGCAGGGTGGAGGCGAGCAGCGCCGCGACCCGCGGGGCCACGTCCCGCCCGCTCGACGTGGCGGAGGCGAGGAAGGCCTTGGCGCCCTCGGCCTGCACGACCCCGGCGACGGCGGCCGCGAGCCCGTCCGGGCTCGAGGCGTCCCCGCCCAGGCAGACCGCCTTGGTCGCGCCGTTCGCGCTTCCGGCGCAGCCCTGCGCGCCCTCCCCGGCCAGGACCGCGACGACGCTGTCCGCGACCGCACGCGCGGCCCCCAGGGCTTCGAGAGAGGCACGCTTGATCGTGCCGTTCGTGTGTTCGACGTAGACGACGATGGTGGACATCTGGAGCTCCTAGAGAACCTTGGCTTCGTTCTGCAGCGCGTCGATCAGCGCACCGACCGCTTCGACACCTTCGCCGACGATGCGGCCTTCCTTGCGCTCGGGCGGCAGCTCGAGCCCGACGACTTCGACCTGGTTGGCCGCGGCCGGGGCCGGGACCTCCTCGAGCGGCTTCTTCTTGGCCGCCATGATTCCCTTGAGGCCGGCGTAGCGCGGCTCGTTCAGGTCCTTCTGGCACGTGATGACGGCGGGCAGCTCGAAGGAGAAGCTCTCGACCCCGTCGTCGGCCTCGCGCTTCGCGGTGCCGCCGGTCTCGGTGAGCTCGAGCTCCACGACGTCCGTCACGCAGGCCCAGCCCAGCATCGTCGCGAGCATCGGCCCGACGGACGCGTTGTCGCGGTCCGTCGCGACGCGACCGCAGAAGACGACGTTCGAACCCAGCTCCTCGACCTGGGTCTTGATCGCGGCGGCGGTGGAGAGCGCGTCGCGGTCGGCCCAGTGGTCGTCCGTCAGGACGATGCCCTTGTCGCCGCCCTTCGCGAGGCACTCACGCAGCTCCTTCGAAGCCTCGGACGGGCCGAGGGTGAGCACGGTGACTTCGCCGCCGAGCTTCTCCTTCGTCTGGACGGCCGCCTCGACCGCGATCTCGTCGTAGAACGAGGTCATGTACTGCACGCCCGAAGCGTCGAGGTGCTTGCCGTCGCCGCCGATCTTGGCGACGAGGTCCGTCGTCGGGACCCGTTTCACCAACGCGAGGATGTTCATGGTGCTGGCCGCGGGCGGGGCCCGCGCGTGAGGCTGCGGGGAGGCCCGGAGCCGGTTCGGAGGGGTGGGTTCGCAGGCCCCTGAGCCCGCGAAAAGGCCGAACAGTCTATCGGCGAGGCGCCTAGGGTTCGAGATCCAGCTCGCGTTGCTCGTCCGGGCTGACGCCTCGAACGGGCGTGTCGAAGCTGTGTCCGAGGTAGACCTCGCGCACCTTCGGGTCGGCCACCAGCTCCTCGGCCGTTCCCTCCCGCAGGATCCGGCCCTGGTGGATGATGTAGGCGCGATCCGTGCTCTGGAGCGTCTCGCGCACGTTGTGGTCGGTGATCAGCACGCCGATCCCGCGCTCCCGCAGGTCCAGGATCAGGCTCTGGATCTCCTCGACCGCGATCGGGTCCACGCCGGCGAAGGGCTCGTCCAGCAGCAGGATCGACGGGTTGCTCGCCAGCGCGCGGCAGATCTCCAGGCGCCGGCGCTCCCCGCCCGAGAGCGTCTCCGCCTGCTCGTCCGCCAGATGGCCGAGGTCGAGCTCGCCGAGGATCTCGTCGGCTCGCCTCTGCCGCGCGCGGCCGTTCATGGGCATCGCCTCGAGCACGGCCAGCACGTTCTGGCGGACCTTCAGGCGCCGGAAGATGCTGGCCTCCTGGGGGAGGTAGCCCATCCCGAGCCGGGCGCGGCGGAACATCGGGAGTCGCGAGCACTCCTGCCCCTGCATCCAGACCTCGCCGGCGTCCGGCGGCGTGAGGCCGACGGTCATGCGGAACGAGGTCGTCTTGCCCGCTCCGTTCGGGCCCAGGAGTCCGATGATCTCCCCGGGCTCGACGTGGAACGCGACTCCGTCCACGACGCGCCTGCGGCGGAAGGACTTCTGCAGGCCGCGGACCTCGAGCAGAGCGTCCGGATGCTTGGAGCGAGACGAGGGGCGACTCACGCCGCGGAGTCTATCCAGCGCACCCGGCCCAACCCCAGGACCGCCTCTGCATCCGCCTGCAAGAGAAGGGGTTGCGTCAGGCGCAGAGGTGCGGGTACGGGGAACCCGGTAGGGGTCGCGCCGCGATTGTGGATAACTCGTGGAGAAGTGGCCCGTTTTCGTGGGCACCTCCGGATCCTGGCGTCCGGACGAACGGCGCGCAGAATCGTTGTCCTCTCCTTGATGATGCCTAAGCCCTTGCTGGGCTGGCGTTTGCGGGCTTTCCGTGGAGCCTCGTCGCGAGGAAGGCGAGGGCAGAGGCTTGCCAAAACGCTGAACGCGCGTTCCTCGAAGACGGCTCCGCGCGCCTTCGGAGCCTGTGGATAAGGGGTCCGGAAGTGGCCTCGGTCGTGGACGCAAATCCTTGCCAGAAGGCGAGTTCCGTCAGCGCAGCCAGCCCAGGCGCCAGAGCCCTCGCGTGGGCTGCAGCGGCCAGAACACGGCGAAGGCCCGGCCCATCATCAGGCCCCGCGGAACGAGCGGCATCGGCACGCCGTCGCGGTCCAGGCGGCGCGCGGTGATCTCGCTCTCGCGCAGCCAGTGGCGATCGCCCCACTCGTCGCGGAAGAGCTCGCCGGCCTCCCCGTCCGGGAACCGGATCGGGATCGGGTTGGCGCTGAGGTCGACCACGCCGCCGAAGTTGCCGGAGCCGCGGAAGTTGCCCTTTTCGGAGCGCTCCCCGTCACCCTGGTCCCAGCGGAAGCTCGTGTAGCTCCAGTCGCGTCCGTCGGCCGAGTCCTGGGTGTTGTCCCCGAGCATCACGTAGTGCTCGCTCGGGATCGTCGCGGTCCACGGCTTCGGCCGCGTGGGGTGCGGGTCGTAGTAGTAGACGTCGCGGTAGGGCATCAGGTCCTGGAACTCTGCCGATCCGCCTTCGAGTCGCAGGACGATCGAGCTGGTCTGTTGCGCGACCGGGTCGACCTCGGCCGCGACGAGCTCCTCGCCGTCGATCCGGAGGCTCAGGCGGTCGTCCAGGTTCTGCACGTCGAAGGAGATCGCCTCCTCCGCGACGAGCTCGAGGGCGCCCTCGGCCTCGTGGACCGCGAGCGGAGCGGTCTGGTTCCGGCTGCGCACCTCGATGCGAGCGCGCTCCTCGGCATTCGCGGCGGGGCCCGGCAGATGGAAGACGTAGCGCAGCTCGCCCTCGGAGAGCTCGATCGCGATCGCCGTCGCCTCGGCCGAGGGCACGACCTCGCCGGTGAGCCGCAGGTCGCCCACCTCGTGGCGCGCACCGCCTCCCTGCACCTCGGGCCGCAGCTCGTCCGGATAGCCGTCCGTGTACACGTCGAGGACGACGCCGCCGGCCGCGCGCTCGTAGCGCGCGCTCCCGGGACCTAGCGCCTTGATCCCCTCGCTCTGGATGCGCCAGTCCTCGGTGTCGAGAGCTCTCCAGCGGGACTTCTTCAGCTCCCGGGGCTCGAGGCTCTTCCACATGCGGCGCTGCACGTCCTGCGGCCGACGCAGCTGGGTCCAGGGCTCCTCGTCGCTCGCGCGCGTCCACAGGTCGCCGTGCTCGATCTTGAGCTCCTCGTCCGGCATGCCGACGAGCCGCTTGACCATCACGCGCGAGCGCTCGAGCGGGTGCTTGAACACGACGATCTCCCAGCGCTCCGGGTCGCGGAAGTGGTAGGAGAGCTTGTCGACGGCGATCCGGTCGAACGTCTCCGACCCCGGATCTCCCATCAACGTCGGCTGCATCGAGCCGCTCGGGATCTTGGAGATCTCGAGGAAGAAGACCTTGAACACCAGCGCGACGCCGATGGCCATCGTCAGCGCCTCGATGTTCTCCCGCCAGGGGCGCTTGCGTTCGCTCTTGCTCTTCGAATCGGCCATCAGTGAACCCACTGGAAGCGGTAGATGTCGCGGCGCAGGTCCAGCGGCCAGAAGACCGCCAGCGCCTTGCCGAGCACCTGGTCGCGCGCGACGAACGGCTCGTCGCTCTGGCCCAGGTCCTCGATGTCGTCGTCGGCGTACCAGGCGGTCTCCCCGAACGCGTCCGTCAGGCGGCGGTGGCGCCGGCCGTCGATCTGCGTGATCGCCCGCTCGCGACCAGGAACGCCGCCGTTCGCGCGCAGGGTGCGAGAGGGTCCTCCCGCGGGATCCCGGACCTCGAACACGTCGAAGAACCACTCCCGGCTGTCGCTCGAGTTGCGCGTGTTGTCGCCCAGCATGAAGTAGTGCCCGTCGGGAATCGTGACCGACTGCGTCCTTCCCTCCGCGCGATAGTAGATGTCCCGGTAGACCATCAGGTCAGAGAAATCGGCGCCTTCCCCGTCCACGCCCACCTGGACGGAGGACGCCTGGTCGTAGCGCGTCGGGATCTCGAGCTCGAGCGCGAACGCGCCGTCGACCTCGAACGTCAGGAGGTCGTCGAGGTTCTGCACCAGGAAGTGCACCGGGCGCCCCGCCGTCAGGCGCCAGGTCTCCGCGGCCTCGATCGGTTCCGGCGTCTTCGGGCCGAGGCTGCGGAAGGCCTGCGGCACGATCGTCGGTCTCGCACCCTCGGGCGCCTCCGGACCCGGCACGCGGAAGGTGTAACGGCAGTTGCCCTCCGTGAGGATCAGCTCGATCCAGCGCGCTCCCGGCAGGGCGGCGACCTGGCCGGTCAGCCGCAGGTCGCCCACGGGGTTCGCGCCGCGCTTCCGTCCGCCGGCCTCCTCCATGTACGGGAGGATCTCCTCCGGATAGCCGTCGAAGTACCGGTCCTGGATGGTCGAGTGGGTCGAACGGAAGCGCGCCTTCCCCGTCCCCCGGGCGCGTACGCTGCGGGCCTTCGCGCTCCAGTCCGTCGCCTCGTCGTCGGGGTGCCAGGAGGAGCCCTCCGGCGCGGCGACGTCGAGCCGCAGCCAGGTCGACTCCTGCACCGAGCGCGGTCGGCGCAGCACGCTCCAGGGCTCGTCCGTGGCGGAGCGGTTCCACAGGTCCCCGTTGTGGATGCGGAACTCCTCCGGGCCCACGCCGACGATGCGCTTCACGAAGTTCTGCGAGCGGTTCAGCGGATAGCGGAACACGGCCACGTCCCAGCGCTGCGGATCGCCGAGCACGTAGGAGAGCTTGTCCACCAGGATCCGGTCCTGGATACCGGAGTCCTCGTCACCGATCAGCGTCGGCTGCATCGAGCCGGTCGGGATCTTGTAGGCCTCGACCACGAAGCCCTTGAGGAGCAGGGCCATCACGATCGCCATCGTCATGGCCTCGAGGTTGTCGCGCCACGGGTGCGAACGACCTGCGGACCGCTCCGCGACCGCGGTCACTTCTGCTCCCGATCCCCGAGCACGGACAGGAACGCTTTCTGCGGGATGTCGACGTTGCCGACGTTGCGCATGCGGCGCTTGCCCTCTTTCTGCTTCTCGAGGAGCTTGCGCTTGCGCGTGATGTCGCCGCCGTAGCA
>CAZDYS010000269.1:0-5940 GCA_964509445.1 uncultured Planctomycetaceae bacterium | reverse complement strand
GCGACGATCGCGCTCGCGAGCGCCTCGACGACGGCGGTCTTGCCGACGCCCGGCCCACCCAGGAGCAGCGGGTTGTTCTGGCGCTTGCGTCCCAGAGTCTCCATCAGACGTCGCAGTTCCGCGCTGCGGCCGAAGACCGGGTCCAGTCGACCCTCGTGAGCGAGCTCGGTCAGGTCGATCGTGTGCTCTTCCAGGACGCTCGCGGGTTTGCGCTCCGCCTGGGATCCGTCGCGCCCGGACTCCACCGCCGTGGCGACCGGAGCGTGCCCACCGCGAGCGAAGGCCTGCCGCGCCTGGGCCAGGGTCTCGTCGGCGAGCGTCGCCTCGAGGAACGCGCGCGTCCCGATCCCTCCGGCGTCCTCTCGGGCTTCGAGCCCGGCGACTACGCCGCGCAGGCGCGCGCCCATGCGCGGTTCCTCGTTCGAGTAGCGCTTCGGGGTCTCGCGCAGTCGAGCCCGCGCCCACTTGCGAAGCTCGTCGCGCTCCTCGTCCTGCAAGAGGTCGGGCTCGACCTCCGCGAGGAACACGAAGAGGTGCTCGAGCTCGTAGTGCGCGTGTCCGAGCGAGGTGGCGAGCTGCAGTCCTTGGAGCAGGACGCGCTGGGCCTCGAAGTCGAAGGCGTGGGGGTTCATGCAGGGTCCGGGTCGACGGGGAGGAGGGACCCTGAGGGCATCGTCCGTTCCGGGGGCGAGCTTGAGGGCCGTCCGGGGTCGCGTGAGAGGCTGGACCCGGACGCGGTGGGGGTGGCCGTCGCTCGGCCGGCGGGGGTGGCGGACGCCTGGTAGGATGACCTGGGTCGCGCGTTCCTCCGCCTGCCCGCCCTCCTCATGAACCCCCTCTCGCGCCCGCTCGGTCTCGTCAGCCTCGTCGCTTCCCTCGTGGCCTGCAGCAGCGGCAGCGGGTCGTCGACCCCCGGCGTGCTCGTGCCCGCCGGCGTCGTGGGAGCCACCAACGTGGCCTCCGACTCCCTGAGCGGGCAGCACGGGCTGTGGGTCGTGCAGGTGCCGGAGAACGGGGCCCGCGACCTGAACGGGGACGGCGACCGCGTCGACGTGGTCGCGCACCTGATCGACCTGGACACGGACGAGCTCACGAACCTGAAGACGGGCTCGACCTTCGCGGAGGTCCACGGGAACCGCGTGCTCCTCCTCGAGAGCGAGTTCTTCGCGGACGCGGACCTGAACGGCGACGGGGATCGGTTGGACCAGGTGCTGCGCGTCTTCGACGTGACCACGCGCCGCCTCGTGACCTATCTCGAGCCGAGCTTCGACCTGCTCGGCGCCCAGTCCTTCTCCGTGGTCGGTGATCTCGTGTTCTTCGTCGTGCAGGAGCGCGGCGAGGACCTGGACGGCGACGGGGACGGCAACGACAACGTGCTGCACTGGATCGACCTGGCCCGACGCTCCGCGCGCGCGCAGAACACCAAGCTCGCGATCAACGTTGTCGGTGCGACGGTCGGCGCGGGCTTCGGCGTGCAGGGAGTCGAGAACGCGGCCCGCGGAGACCTCAACGGCGACGGGGACCAGGACGACCTGGTGTTCCACGTGTTCGACCCGATGCGCCGCGAGATGGTCTCGACCGGCTTCGCGACGGAGATCGCGGTCGAGGTGGGGGGGCGGTGGATCCTGGGTGTGAACGAGGACGCCCAGGGAGCCGACCTCGACGGCAACGGGACGGTCGGAGACCGGGTCTTCTTCCTCTTCGACCTCGTGAACGGCGCGACGCCGCTGGGCGTCTCGAACCCCGAGATCGCGCTGCTCGACGCGCGCGACGACCTCGCGTTCCTCGTGGGCTCGGAGGCCGCGATGCAGCGCGACCTCAACGACGACGGCGACCTCGACGACTGGGTCCCGCAGGCCTACGACGCCGAGAGCGGGCTCGTCACCAGCACGCGCTTCGGACTTGGCCGCCTCGGCCTGCAGGCGTTCTTCGAGCGCGGCTTCGCGTTCCTGACCGACGAGGAGGACCAGGGCGAGGACCTCAACGGGGACGGGGACGCCCTCGATCGGATCGTGGTCGCCTTCGACGCCGCGACCGGCGTGACCACTCCTCTGGGCGTGAACTCGGCGTTCCTCGAGGGCGCCGGGAGCGACCTCCTGCTGTTCCCCTTCGAGGGGGACGAGGGCGTCGACCTGAACGGGGACGCGGACCAGGACGACATCGTGCTGCAGCTCTGGAACCCCACGCGCGCGCAGCCCCTGAACACCGGCTGGGCCACGCGGGAGGTGCTCGACACGCTCGCGGGCCGCTACCTCCTGCTGGTCGTCGAGGACGACCAGGGCGACCTGACCGGGGACGGGGACACGGACGACATCCTGCTGGTGGATTATCCGGATCCCACGCTCGTGCACCTGTGGCCGGGCAACACGACCGAGGTGTTCGCGCCGATCGCGCGCTACGTCGACGCGGGCCGCGTCGTCGCGCTCGTGCAGGAGGGGCTGGAGGACCTGAACGAGGACGGCGACACGTTCGACCTGGTCTTCCAGGTGATCGGCAACCCGGGACCCCTGCGGGACGCACGGCTGCGTGGCGACCATCGCGTCGCCGGTCCCGGACGGTAGGGTAGCGGGCATGGATGCCCCTGCCGAAGCCACTCCGAGCCGGCTCGACGCCGCGGTCCGACGTGCCGGCCGGCTGTCGTTCCTGACCGTCGTCCTCGCGGTCACCGCGTTCTTCTCCGTCCTGTGGAGCGCCTGGGGCGCCAACAAGCCGCACGAGCTGCGCGGGGTCTGGCTCGTGTCGGGGCTCGGGATCGCGACGGCCGTCGTCGGGCTGTGGACCTTCGCGTCCTTCGTGCGGGCCGTGCGACTGCGCAAGACGGGGGAGCTCCGCGCTCGCTCCCGCGTGCTGCTCGTCCTCTCGTTCCTCGTGGGGGGCACGACCGTCGGAGTGCTGCTCTACCTCACGGTCCACTTCCTCTGGTCCCTGTGGAGGTCCTGGAGCTGATGCACGCGCGGACCGGCGGCGAGCGGGGGCGAGGCCCCCGCGTCGTTCTGTCCGCGCTCGTGCTCGCGCTGGCCGTCTCGTGGGCCTGCAGCCTGCCCGGAGGAGCCACGCAGGAGGCGCGCTCCCGGACGAACCTGGTGCTCGTGCTCGCCGACGCCCGGGGCTACGGCGAGCTCGGCGGCTTCGGCCAGGAGCGCATCCAGACGCCCTGTCTCGATGCGCTGTCGCAGGAGGGCCTGCGCCTGACGAGCTTCTACGCGGGCTCGACCGTCTGCGCTCCCTCCCGCGCGGTCCTGATGACCGGGCAGCACACCGGTCGCACCTGGGTCCGCGGCAACGGTGGCGGGGACAGGCAGACGCTGCGCGCCGAGGACGTGACGGTCGCCGAGGTGCTGCGGGACGCGGGCTACGCGACGGCGCTCTTCGGCAAGTGGGGGCTCGGCGAGATCGGGACCAGCGGCCACCCGAACGCGAAGGGCTTCGAGACCTTCTTCGGGTACCTCAACCAGCGCCACGCCCACAACTACTACCCGGAGTTCCTGATCCGGAACACGGAGCGCGTGGCGCTGCGCAACGTGACCGATCCCCGCTGGACCGAGCGACGCCTCGCGCGAGGCGCGGCCGACGTCGGCGCGGGCTACGCCGCTCCGGACGGCCGGATCGACTACTCCCACGACCTCGTCGTGGACGAGGCGCTGGCGTGGCTCGGCGAGCGGACGCCCGAGCAGCCGTTCTTCCTGTTCCTGGCGCTCACCGTGCCGCACGCGAACAACGAAGGTCGACAGGGCACGGGCAACGGACAGGAGGTCCCGGACCACGGGCCCTACGCCGCGCTCGACTGGACCGAGCCGAACAAGGGGCAGGCGGCGATGATCACGCGCCTGGACCGGGACGTCGGACGCCTGCGCGCCGTGCTCGAGGCGCGGGGTCTCGCGCGGCGTACGCTGGTCCTGTTCAGCTCGGACAACGGTCCGCACGCCGAGGGGGGGCAGGACCCGGAGTTCTTCCGTGCGAGCGGGCCGCTGCGCGGGCTCAAGCGCTCCCTGACCGAGGGCGGGATCCGCGTGCCGACGATCGCCTGGTGGCCCGGGACGATCGCTCCGGACACCACCTCGGACCTCCCGTTCTCCTTCGCCGACGTCTTCGCGACCGCCGCCGAGCTCGCCGAGGCGAGCCTGCCCCCGGACACCCAGTCGGTCAGCTTCGCGCCGGTCCTGCGCGGCGAGCCCGCCCCGCCCGTCCCGGAGTTCCTGTACTGGGAGTTCTACGAGCAGGGCTCGCGTCAGGCGGTTCGCTTCGGCGACACCAAGGCGATCCGCGAGCCGATGGTCCACGGGCCGATCCAGGTCTACGACCTCGCCGTGGACCCCGGCGAGGAGCGGGACCTCGCGGACTCGCGGCCGGAGCTCGTCGCGCGAGCACGAGCCCTGCTGGAGGAAGCGCACGAGCCGAATCCCCGTTGGCGCGTCCCGCCCGAGAAGTAGGATGCGCGGCATGAAGCGTCTGTTCGCCGGGCCGGCGGTCCTCCTGTGTCTCCTCCTCGCGGGCTGCGAGGCCGGAGGCGAGATCGGCTTCGACGAGATCGTCATCGAGGGGCTGTCGCGCGAGGGCGCCACCGAGCGCGTGTACTTCCGCATGGCGGACGAGGAGACGGTCTGCGCCGGCGCGCGGCTCGCAGGACAGTCCGCTCGGCTCGCGCTGACCTTCCTGCGCGCCGAGGGGGACGAGGCTCCGCCGGTCGATCTGCCGGTGCGCGAGAGTCGCAACCCGCTGTTCCCGGACTGCCTGGTCGTGGACGTGCCGATCGATCCCGACCTCCTGGCGCGCGGAGGCGAACTCGTGCTCGAGCACACGGTGCTGGAGCGCACGGAGGAGCTCTTCCGCGTTCGCTACCCCGGGCCGACGCCGGCCGCGCGCTGAGGCGATGGGTCGAACGGGCACGCGCGCGGGCCGTCGCTCGGGGACCGAGCGGTGAGCGAGCGGCAGGTCACCGATCACTACGCGGTCCCCGAGCTGGCCGAGCGCATCGTTCGCAAGCTGGCCGAGGCCGGACACGACCTCGACCGGCTGACGACCGACGACCTGGCTCCGTTCGACATGCTGCACGTACGCGGCCGCGCCTCGACCGAGGAGCTCGCCCGCGCCTTCCCGGCGGACCTCGCGCCGCGGGCGGGCGAGGAGTGGATCGACGTCGGGAGCGGACTCGGAGGCACCGCGCGTTTCCTCACGCAGCGCTTCGGCTGCCGCGTGCAGGGCGTCGACCTGACGCCCGAGTTCTGCCGCGCCGCGGGCGAGCTCTCGCGCCTGGTCGGACTCGACGGTGCGGTCTCGTTCCGGGTGGGCGACGCGCTGGCGCTGCCCTTCGAGGACGAGCGCTTCGACGGGGCCTGGACCGAGCACGTGCAGATGAACGTCACCGACAAGCGCGGCTTCTACGGCGAGATCGCGCGCGTCCTGCGCCCCGGCGGCAGGTTCGGCTTCCACGACATCTTCCAGGGGGACGAGCGCTCGCCGCTGACGCTGCCGGTTCCCTGGGCCAGCTCGCCCGAGCACACCCACCTGCGTCCGGCGGAGGACGTTCGCGCGCTGCTCGTGGAGCTCGGGCTGGAGGAGGTCTCGTGGATCGACGTCACCGAGGCCGCGCGGGCCTTCTTCCGGGAGGCGAGCGAGCGAGAGCAGACGCGCCAGAAGCCGATCGGCGGCCTGCGAGCGCTGCTCGGCGAGTCCGCCGGCGGGCGACTCCGCGGAGCGTCCGAGAACGCCGAGGCCGGACGGCTCCGGGTCGTGCGCGCCGTCTTTCGCGCTCGTCCACGGTGATCCGCGCTCCAGGCGCGGAGCTCGCGACGCGCGGCTTCTTTTTGCCGATCGGCTGAGGTCTCTTCGCGTCCTGTGGCGTCTGTCCGTTCGTTGCGGGACCCGGTCGAGTCGACCGCGGGCCCGTCCCTCTCCGGTCGATCCCCCTCCCGGCTGGCCTCGCACGCTCGCCGCGAGGAG
>CAZDYS010000268.1:0-5948 GCA_964509445.1 uncultured Planctomycetaceae bacterium | reverse complement strand
ACCGAGGCCGATCGGGACCTGCTCATGGCGGCCGCCAACGTCGCGGCCCTGGGCGAGATCTGGCTCGGTGCGGGCCGCGGCGCGGCGAGCGCCGTGCTGGTCACCCTCGGAACCGGCATCGGCGGCGGGATCGTGCTCGACGGCGCGCTGTTCGTCGGCGAGGGTCTGGCCGGGGAGATCGGCCACGTCACGGTCGACCCGGACGGCCTGCCCTGCGGTTGCGGCAGTCGCGGCTGCCTGGAGACGCTCGCCTCCGCCACGGCCGCGCGACGCCGGGCCCAGGAGGCGGGGCTGACCCCGGACCTCGAGACGCTCGCGGACCGCGCCCGGGCCGCCGACGGACCCGAGCGCGAGCTCCTGTTCGCGATCGGCCGGGACCTAGGGCACGGCTGCGGCAGCGCGCTGTGCCTGTTCGACCTGCGGACCTTCGTGTTCGGCGGAGGTTTCTCCGCCGCGCTGGACGTCCTGGAGCCCGGGATCCGGCGAGGTCTTTCCGAATGGGCGTACGGTGACCGCGTAGCCGCCGTCCGCATCGAACGTGCCCGGCTCGGGCCGAGCGCCGGCTGGATCGGCGCGGCCCGTCTGCTCGCCTCCCTCCCCTAGAATCCCCTGCTCATGTCCTCCGACGAAGCCCTGATCTTTGTCAAGGATCTCGAGAAGACCTACGGCCAGCGCCTGTGGAAGAAGGGCTTCCGCGCGCTGAACGGCGTCTCCCTCGAGGTCGGTCGCGGCTCGGTCTTCGGCCTGCTCGGTCCCAACGGCGCCGGCAAGACCACGCTCATCAAGGTCCTGATGGGCCTCATCCGAGGCTGGAAGGGCGAGGCGAGGATGTTCGGCGAGCGCGCCGGGACGATCCCCCCGCGCAGCCGCGTCGGGTTCCTCCCCGAAGCCCACCGGTTGCCCGGCTACCTGACCGGCTACCAGGCGCTGGAGCTGTT
The DNA here is from genome assembly GCA_964509445.1 of uncultured Planctomycetaceae bacterium. Lineage (GTDB taxonomy): Bacteria > Planctomycetota > UBA1135 > UBA1135 > CAZDYS01. The sequence continues at coordinate 5,010 of CAZDYS010000268.1, read as the reverse complement.
CGGCATGTACTCCGGCAAGGACCGCCGCTGGCTCAAGGAGCGCATCCCGGGCTGGCTCGAGCGCATCGACATGGCGGGCTCGGCGAACCGCAAGCTGCGCGAGTACTCGAAGGGCATGCAGCAGCGCATCGGGCTCGTGCAGGCGTTGATCCACGAGCCGGAGCTCGTGTTCCTCGACGAGCCCACGGACGGCGTCGACCCGGTCGGGCGCCGCGTGGTCCGGGAGATCATCGCCGAGCTCAAGAACAAGGGCACGACGGTCTTCATCAACTCGCACCTCTTGCTCGAGGTCGAGCGCATGTGCGACCGCGTGGTCATCATGGACAAGGGCAAGCTGGTGAAGGAAGGCGTCATCGACGAGCTCACGGAGCGCACGGGCCGCGTGCTGTTCGAGATCAAGCCGGTGCCGGAGGACCTGACGACGGTGCTCGAGGGTCTCGGCGCCGGGCTGACCGTCACCGAGCGCGGCTTCGAGCTGACGGCCTCCCAGGCCGAGCAGGACGAGGCGCTCGACCGCCTGCGCAAGCGCGGTATCAGCATCCTGTCCGTCACCGCTGGCAAGCTGTCCCTGGAAGACGCGTTCATCGAGCTGGTCGAAGGAGGTGCCTCGTGAACGGCATCAAGCTGAGTGCCCTGTTCCGCGACGCGCTGTACCAGGTGCTGGACAACTGGGTCTTCCGGATCCTGGTCGTGCTGACGGGGATCGTCGTGCTGTTCACGTTCGCGCTGGGCTTCCGGGAGAACGAGATCGTGCTCCTGTTCGGCGTCGAGCGGTGGAGCTACGACGGGATCTTCCAGGCCTTCGACGCGCCGTCCCAGAAGGACCCCCAGGGCATCCTGATCGGGGCCCTGACGGGGCTCATCTTCGATCAGGTGGTCGGGAAGTTCGGCGTCATGTTCTGCATCGCGGCGACGGCCTTCTTCGTCCCGCGGATGATCGAGAAGGGCGCGGCCGATGTGCTGTTCCACAAGCCCGTCAGCCGGCTGGTGTTCTACCTGCACCGCTACCTGGTCGGCCTGCTGTTCGTCGGCATCCTCTCGTCGATCATGGCGCTCGGGATCTACGCGGGTCTGGCCATCGCTTCCGGCTGGCACGACCCGGGCGTGCTCCTCGCCGCACCGCTGTTGACCTACGTCTTCGGTCTCGTCTACGCCGTGACGATGTGGATCGGCGTCGTGACGCGCAGCACCGTCGCCGCGATCCTCTTGTCGATCGTGTTCTTCGCCGTGAACGGCTGCGTGCACCTCACGTGGCACGCCTTCGGCGCGGGAGCCCAGGTCGAGCGACTCGAACGCGAGAAGCAGGACGAAGGCGACCTGGATTCCGACGAGGCGTTCGAAGAGGACGAGACGCCGGCGGCCCTGCGCTACTTCGTGGACGGCATCACCTACCTCCACTACGTGCTGCCCAAGACCGGGGACGCAGCCGTCCTCGCCAGCAAGGTGCGCCGCGCCGCCGAGGCGCCGCCCTTCCTCGACGAGACCGAGCTCGTCGCCGTGTTCGACCTGCCCGACGGATTCGAGGTGCTCGAGCCGACCGCGCCGAGCGTCCCCGCCGACGTGACCGCGGCCTTCGGCGACCCGGTGTACGCGTTCGAGGGCTCCATCGCACCGGACGAAGAGGACGCCTGGGCCGAAGCCTCGGTCCGCGCGACCCTGCTCGCCCGCCCGATCCGCGAGCTCGAGCGCACCCGCCGTGGCGAGGTGATCACGCGGCCCGAGACCCTCACCCAGGCGGGCAGCCTGCTCAAGGACGCAGTCGAGGACGCGGGGCTCGGAGACGTGCGGAGCTCGCTGACCAGCTTCGGCTCGAACCCCAACGCGCAGACCTTCGGCGGAACGCGCATCTTGACCTGGGAGGACGAGGAGGAGCGCCTGACCTCGACCCACGCCCTCGTCTTCAAGGGCATGTCCGAGGAGCGCATCTTCACCCTGTGGGTCGAGGACGGAACGACCGAGCCGACGGAGGAGCGCCGTCTCGCCGTGGACGAGGAGCTCGGGCAGCAGATGGGCGTCTACTTCTTGGCCGACCCCTACCAGGCGAAGTTCACCTTCGACGCTCCGTGGCGGTACAACATCTTCTTCTCGGTGGGCTCCTCGCTCGCCTTCGTGTTGGTGTTCCTGCTCCTCGGCTGGTGGAAACTCTCTCGCATCGACTTCTGACGTGAACGACCTCGCGGCCGAGCTCCGCGAGGTCCTCGGCCCCGAAGGGGTCCTGACGGATCGAACGCGACTGATCCCCTACGAGTCCGACGGGCTCGCGATGCTGCAGGTGCCGGCGGAGATGGTGATCCTGCCGCGCAACACCGCGGAGACCGCCGCGGCGCTGCGCCTGCTCCACGAGGCCGGCGTCCCGATCGTCGCGCGTGGAGCCGGGACCGGCCTGGCCGGCGGCGCCACCCCGGTCGAAGGGGGCGTGATCGTGTCGACCGCGCGCATGCGCGACGTGCTCGAGGTCCACGTGGAGGACCGCTTCGCGCGCGTGCAGGCCGGCGTCGTCAACGTCGACCTGACCGGGCTCTGCGCCGAGCACGCGCTGCTCTACGCGCCCGACCCGTCGAGCCAGATGGCCTGCACGATCGGCGGCAACGTCGCGAACAACTCCGGCGGTCCCCACTGCTTCAAGTACGGAGCCACGACGCGACACGTGCTCGGGCTCGTGATCGTCACGCACGAGGGCGAGATCCTGGACCTCTCCGAGCCCGAGGTCGATCCCGACGGCTTCGACCTGGTCGGGCTGTTCGTGGGCAGCGAGGGCACGTTCGGCATCGCGACCGAGGTGACCGTACGCCTGGTGCCGAAGCCGCCGGTCGTCGAGGTCCTGCTCGCGGTGTTCGACGACCTCGACCGCGCCTGCGACTGCGTCAGCCGGGTGATCGCCGAGCGGCTCGAGCCCTCGGCCCTCGAGATCCTCGACAAGCTCACCATCGAGGCGGTCGAGGACAGCGTGTTCGCCGCCGGCTACCCGAAGGACGCGGAGGCGGTGCTCTTGATCGAGGTGGAGGGCGTCGAGGTCGAGGTCGCGGGGACGACCGCGGCGATCCGCGCGATCGTCGAGGCGCACGGCGCGCTCGAGGTGCGAACGGCTCGCGACGCCGACGAGCGCAAGCGGCTCTGGGCCGGGCGCAAGGGAGCGTTCGGCGCGATGGGTCGCGTCGCGCCGGACCTGTACGTCGCCGACGCGGTCGTGCCGCGCACGAAGCTGCGCGACCTCGTGCGCGCGACCTCCGACATCTGCCGCCGCCACGACCTGAAGCTCGCCAACGTGTTCCACGCCGGCGACGGCAACCTGCACCCCAACATCTGCTACGACCGCCGCGACGAGGACGAGGTGCGCCGCGTGCTCGCGGCCGGACACGAGATCCTCGAGACCTGCGTCGCGGCCGGCGGCTCGCTGACGGGCGAGCACGGCGTCGGGCTCGAGAAGCTGGCCGAGATGGAGCTGCTGTTCAACCCGCCCGACCTCGCGGCCATGTGCCGCGTGCGCGACGTGTGGGACCCCGACCGCCGCATGAACCCGGGCAAGCTGATCCCCCTGCGCGCGTGCATGGAGATCCGTCAGGCAGGCCTGCCCGCGCCCCACGTGCACGGAGGCCCTGCGTCGTGACCTCGGCCTGGCAGCGCGCCCTCGATCCCTCTTCGATCGGCGAGCAGCGGTTCGCCTGCGGACAGGTGCTGCCGCGCGCCGCGCCGAGCACGCTCGAGGAGTGGACCGCCCTCCTCGAAGCGGTCGCGACCGATCGCCTGCGCTGCCTGCCGCTGGGAGCCGGCTCGAGCCAGCGCTGGAGGGCGCCGCGCGCGTTCGAGCGCATCGACCTGGTCCTCTCCACCGCGCGCTGGACCGGCGTCGTCGCCTACGAGCCCGGCGATGGCACCCTCACCGCGCGGACCGGCTCCACCATGGCGTCGCTGGCGGACGCGACCCGCGAGGGCGGGCACCGGCTGACGCCCGACGTCGCGCGTCCGGCGGAGGCGACTCTGGGAGGCGTGCTCGGGGACGGTCGCTCGGGGCTGGACCGACTGCGCTTCGGACCCGTACGCCACAACGTCCTCGGCGTACGCGCGCTGCACGCGAACGCGACCGTGGCCAGGAGCGGCGGCAACCTGGTGAAGAACGTCACCGGGTACGACCTGCACCGGCTCTACACGGGTTCGCGCGGTTCGCTGTGCGTGCTGCTCGAGGCCTCCCTGCGGCTCGCCCCGGAGCCGGACGTGCGCGCCGCCGGCGTGCGCCGCTGCGCACACCGCGACGAGGCGCTCGAGGCCGGCCGTTCCGTGCTCGACCTCGCGCTGCAGCCGGATGCCGTCGTCGTCGAGGGAGAGGAGCTCACCGTCTTCCTGAGCGGACGCCGGGACGTCGTCGCCTGGCAGGAGGAGCTCCTGCGCCGGGAGCTCTCCCTGGAGCCGGTCGCCGACGCCGCCCGTTGCTGGATCCGTATGCGCGACGGGGCCGACGCGCCCGCGCTCCACTTCGGCTGCCGCCCCAGCCGCCTCGCGGCGACGCTCGAGGAGACGACCGCGAAGCTCGCGTCCACCGGGCTCGCGTTCACGGTCCAGGTGCACCCGTGCGTCGCGACGTTCACGCTCACGCTCGAGGAGGGGCTCGACCTGATCGAGCTGGAGGACCGGCTGCGCCCCAGCGGCCTGAGGATCGGTCCTCAGCGCGGACCGGCCGCTCCCGCGCGGGATGCGCTCGAGAGACGCTTGATCGAGGCGCTGGACCCGACGGGCCTCTTCGCCGCCGGAGGAGCCGAACGTCATGGCTGACGGACCTCTCCGCCTGGACGAGCCCGGCGCTCTCGTCGACTACGCCAAGAGCCTCGACTGCATCCACTGCGGGCTGTGCCTGCAGACCTGCCCGACCTTCCGACTGACCGGCGTCGAGACGTCGAGCCCGCGCGGTCGGATCCACCTGATGCGCGCCGTCGCCGAGGGCCGCGCGGACGCCGACGCGGGCTACGCGGAGGAGCTCGACTTCTGCCTCCTGTGTCGCCACTGCGAGAGCGTGTG
>CAZDYS010000267.1:1652-5966 GCA_964509445.1 uncultured Planctomycetaceae bacterium | reverse complement strand
GCTTTGCTGAATCCTGTTGTTCAAGCGAGCCGTCGGATCCTCGTCGAGGTCGATGCCCAGGGCCTTGCCCCGCAGCATCTCGAACTCGGCCCGGCCCTGGGTCCCGCCCGCGCCGGACCCCGCCGGGCTCCGCGCAGACCCCGCGCACGTCGAAGCCCAGGATCCAGGGCAGGTTGGGGCTGTTCTCGATGGTGCCCGCGTCTCGGTCGAGCAGGCCGGGCAGTCCGATGCCGAGCGCGTCCGGGGGGTGCCCGAGGAGCTCTCGGGCGCGCTCGAGCGTCGCGCCGAAGATCGCGCGCGCGTCCGCACCGGATTCGATGGGAACGCTCGCCTCTCCGTGGCGCGTCCCGCTCGCGTCCACCAGGCCGAGCTTGACGCTGGTCCCTCCCACGTCGATGCCGACGAGGAGGTCGTCCGTTCCGCTCACGCGCTCTCTTGGCGCTGCTTCACGCGCCGCGTGACGCGACGGTAGGCCTTCACGTACTCCGCGGCCGTCGCGTCCCAGCTGAAGTCCTGCGCGAGGGCGCGCTTCACGATCAGCTTCCACTTGTTGGCTTCCTTGTAGACCTGGAGCGCCTCGTGCACGCACTCCATCAGGCCGTCCGCCGTGTAGGGCGAGAAGTGGAAGCCGGTCCCGTGGCGCTTGTCCGTCGGATAGTCGACCACGCTGTCCTCGAGACCGCTCTTGCCGTAGACGACCGGGAGCACGCCGTAGCGCATCGCGATCGCGAACAGCGGGTTCGCGGGCTGGTAGTGCGAGGGGAGCAGCAGGAGATCCGAGCCGCCCATCATGATGTGCGCGGTGTGGGCGTTGTAGCCGTCGACGACGCGCATGCGGCCGACGAAGGCCTTCTCCCAGGTCAACAGGCGCTGCGACATCTCCGTCGAGCCCTGGCCCATCACGATGACCTCGACGTTGCGCTCCAGGAGCTCGGTCAGGCACTCGACCAGGAGGTCGAACCCGCTGTCCGCGTCCCAGCGCCCGATGGAGCACGCCACCGGGGTGCGCGGCCCGTTGTCGAGCTTGAGCGCGGCCTGCAGCGCCGCCTTGCACTTGCGCTTGCCGTTGAGCGCCGCGTCCGAGCGGTCGAAGTTGGCCGGCAGCACGGGATCCGTCGAGGGATCCCAGGCCTGGTAGTCGATGCCGTGGCTGATCCCGACCAGCTCCTTCTTGCGGCGCTGGAAGGTGTGCTCGAGGCCGTAGCCGCGGTCCTTCTCCTGGATGCGCAGCGCGTGGCCGGGCGAGTGGGTCCCCAGGATCGTCGCGAACTCCGCGCCGGCCTTCAGGTAGTTCACGCGTCCGCCGAGCTCGCAGCCGCCGATCGCCCGGAACGCTCGATGGGGGACGCCGATGTGCGGGAGGATCTCGCGCTCGAAGGCGCCCTGCATCGCGAGGTTGTGGATCGCGAAGTAGGTCCCTGCCTTCGAGGTGGGGTGGTCCGGCTGCTTCTCGATCCACTCGTAGTGGTGCAGCAGCGGGATCAGACCGGTGGTCCAGTCGAGGCAGTGCAGGATGTCCGCGCGGAAGGACAGGGCCTCGAGGCTCGCGAGCACCGCCCGCGCGAACAGCGCGTAGCGTCGCCAGTTGTCCTCGTAGGGTCCCTCGTCCCCGCCGTAGGGGTGCCGCGAGCCGAAGAAGGGCTCGTTCTCGAACAGGTAGACCGGCAGGCCGGCCAGGCTGCCCTCGAGGATCCGGAATTCCTGGGTCAGGTTTCCGTCCGGGACTTGCACCCGCGCGCGCTCGCGCAGCTCGCCGAGCGGGGCCGTGTCGACGTCCTGCGTCCACGGAAGCAGCACGCGCACGTCCTGACGTGCGTCGTGAAGGGCTCGGGCGAGGGACTCGGAGGCGCTCGCGAGGTTCGTACGCCTCACGATCGACTGCAGCTCCGGGGTGATGAACGCGATTTGCAAGCGTGCCTGCGCGGCTCCCCGGGGCTCTCCGGTAGGGGTCCTACCTCAAGTTGCTGATTCCGTCGAGTCCGGGTCCGGGGGCCGGGCCACGTACCCTAGAGACACCCCCCGAAATTGCCAGGGCGAGGCGAGCCTTCGGCCTCTAAGTGCCTTGGGGGCAGGGCTTTAGGTTTTGGGTGCGGCGCCTAGCGGAGCTCCTTCCGGGCCTCCGGCAGCCACTTCTCCAGGTCCTTCACGCGCTTCTCGTGGGAGGGGTGCGTGGAGGTGAAGTAGGCGATCACGCCGTCCGTGGGGCCGCCGCCCCCGGTCGCCGCGTTCATGCGCTCCCAGAAGCGGATCGACTCCTCCGGGTCGTAGCCGGCGCGCGCCATGTAGATCTGCCCGATGCGGTCCGACTCGGATTCGTGTTCGCGGCTGTAGGGGGTGGCGAGGGTCTGGATCGCGAGGGAGCCGAGCTGCGCGAGCTCGCCGAGGTCCAGCATCGAGAGCAGCATCTCCGCCCCGTAGTTGATCGACATGCGCTCCGTTCCGTGGCGGGCGACCACGTGTCCGATCTCGTGCCCCATCACCACGGCGAGGCCCTCCTCGGTCGCGCAGACCGGCAGGATGCCCGTGTACACCGCCATCTTCCCGCCCGGCAGCGCGAACGCGTTCACGGTCTCGGGATCGTCGATCAGGCGCACCTCCCACTCGTAGCCCGGGTCGTCGGCGACCTTCACGAGCCGATCCATCACGCGCTGGACCATCTCCAGGTCCTTGCCTCGCTCGACCAGCTTCGCCTCCGCGAGGATCTGGCCGTAGGCCTCCCGACCGAGCTGGATGTCGTCCTGCTCGCTGAAGGCGTTGAACGCCGTGCGGCCGGTGATAGGCACCGTCTGGCAGGCCACCGAGACGAGCACGAAGGCGGAGGCGGACAGCAGGCTCGCGAGCCGGCCGAGGAGTCCGCGCTCCCGGGCAGCCCGGACGCTGCGTCCTCGATAAGATGCCGCGTCCACCGATTCGATCTTCGTCATGTCTACCACCGATTCCTTGTCCGATCTGTCCCTGCGCGCCTTCGCGGAGGAGCTCTCCGCGACCTCGGCCACCCCCGGCGGAGGGAGCGCGGTCGCGATCAGCGGCGCGCTGGGAGCCGGGCTCACCAGTATGGCCTTCCGGCTCGCGGCCAAGGAAGAGACGACCAAGATCCCGGAGTACCTCCTGGGTCGCGCCGAGGAGCTCGACGACCTGCGCGACTGCCTGCTGGAGCTGGTGGACCGCGACGCCGAGGCGTTCCAGAAGCTGCTCGCCAGCGCGGAGGCCTCGGAGGAGAAGCGCGAGCGCGCGCGGACGGAGGCCCTCGAGGCGCCGCTGGAGACGGCCGAGTTCTCGCTCGCGTCCCTGCGCCTGTGGTGTGCCGGTCGCCCGGAGGTCCCGCAGCGGCTCTCCTGTGACTTCGCGGTGGCGCTCGGTCTGCTCGAAGCCGCGCTGGAGGGAGCCCTGGCCGTGGCCGAGCAGAACCTCGCGGACTGGCCCGCCGGCGAGGCGGTCGACGAGTACCGCGCGACGATCGCGACCCTGCGCGCGGAGCTGCGCGAGCGCGTCGCGGAGGTCCGCTCGTGAAGGCGCGCCCGCTCGTCCTGATCGTCCTCGACGGGTTCGGGCACCGCGCGGAGGCGGAGCACAACGCGGTGCGCAGCGAGGCGCGGCGGTTCTTGGAGCTCTGCGAGCGCTACCCCAGCGGACTGCTCAGCGCATCCGGCGTCGAGGTCGGGCTGCCGCTCGGGCTGATGGGGAACAGCGAGGTCGGCCACACCAACCTCGGCGCCGGCCGCGTCGTCTACCAGGACGTCACGCGGATCGACAAGGCGATCGAGGACGGCGCCTTCCGCGGCAACGGGGCCTTCACGGAGCTGATGGACCGCGTGGCGCGCGACGGGAAGACCCTGCACCTCGCGGGGCTGCTCGGCGACGGCGGCGTGCACGCGAGCGAGTTCCACCTGCGGCACCTCCTGCGGCTGGCCGCGGAGCGCGGGCTTCGTCCCGAGCAGGTCTGCGTGCACGCGTTCCTGGACGGTCGGGACACGCCGCCGCGCTCGGGCGCCGGCTACCTCGCCACGCTCGAGGAGGACCTGAGGGCGGCCGGCGTCGGCCGGATCGCGTCGGTCGTCGGCCGCTACTGGGCGATGGACCGCGACCAGCGCTGGGAGCGCGTCCAGCGCGCCTACGACCTCCTGACGACGGGCACGGGGGAGCGGGCGGCGACCGCGGACGAGGCGATTCGCGCCTCCTACGCGGCGGACGTCGGCGACGAGTTCGTCGAGCCCTGTGTGATCGGCGCGCCGGACCAGGGACGGTTCGCCGAAGGGGACGGGCTGCTGTGCTTCAACTTCCGCGCGGACCGGATGCGTCAGCTCTGCCTCGCGC
>CAZDYS010000267.1:0-1640 GCA_964509445.1 uncultured Planctomycetaceae bacterium | reverse complement strand
GGACTTCGACGGGTTCGAGCGCGCCGCTCGTCCGTCGCTGGAGATCGTCACGATGACGCAGTACCGCGACGACTTCCCCTTCGCCATCGCCTTCCCGCCGCGGGACATCCGCGGGACCCTCGGGGACGTCGTCAGCGCCGCCGGACTGCGGCAGGAGCGGATCGCAGAGACGGAGAAGTACGCGCACGTCACGTTCTTCTTCTCCGGTGGTCGCGAGGCCGAGGTCGCGGGGGAGACGCGCACGCTCGTGCCGAGTCCGAAGGTCGCCACCTACGACCTGAAGCCGGAGATGAGCGCGCGCGAGGTGACGGCGAAGATCGAGGCCTCGCTCGAGCGCGACGAGACCGACGTCTACATCGTCAACTTCGCGAACGCGGACATGGTCGGACACACGGGGATCGTCTCCGCGGCCGAGGCGGCCGTGCGCACGATCGACGAGTGCCTGGGTCGCATCGTGCCGCTCGTCACCGCGCGGGGCGGACTCGTGACGATCACCGCGGACCACGGCAACGCCGAGCAGATGTGGGATCCGGCCAACGAGCAGCCGCACACCGCGCACACGACCAACCCCGTGCCCGTCGTGCTCTGCTGCGACGCGCTCCTGGGCGCGAAGATGCGCCCCATGGGCATCCTCGCCGACGTCGCCCCGACACTGCTCGAGGTCGCGGGCATCGAGAAGCCGGCCGAGATGGACGGCCGCTCGCTGCTCTCCTAGCCCCCCCCGGTGGATCCTGGGCGGGCAGGGCGTGACCGCGTCGGCTCGAGAGCGGCTAGTCCCGCTCGTCGACCCAGGCCATCTGGATCGCTTCGAGGACGCCCTCGTTCGAGGCCTGCGGATCGCCGACGAACCCGTCCAGGGCCAGGACCCACGCGTGCAGGTCCGTGAACCGCACGGTCAGGGGGTCCACGTCCGGGTGCGCCTCGAACAGGCGATAGCCGACCTCGTGCACGTCGGTCCAGGTGATCGTGTCGCTCATCGGGGCTCCTCTCAGACCTGATCCAGGCTGCGCCCGCGCAGCGCCTGCTTCGCGACCGAGTCCATCAGCACGGCGGCCAGCGGAAGCGAGGCACGCTCCAGCCCGTCGCGCGCCTGCTGCACGCGGGCCACGTCCTGCCCGTCGCAGGCGGTCCGCGCCTCCGCGAGAGCTTCCTGGATGTCCTCGATCGTCTCGGGGTCGAGCTCCGCCGCCTCGAGGTTGCGCTCGATCGCGGCGGTCATGGTGCCGATCTCGATGCGGAGGTTGGCGAGGCGCGAGAGGTCGAAGTCCTCCTGCGCGTGCTCGAAGGACTCGAGCAGCATGCCCTCCACCTGATCGTCGGTCAGTCCGTGCATCGGCTGGACCTCGATCGAGGCCTCCGTCCCGGTCGACTCCTCCTTGGCGGTGACCGTCAGGATGCCGTCCGCATCGAGAGCGAACCGCACGGCGACCTTCGGGAGTCCCGCGGGCATCGGCGGGATGCCCTTGAGCTCGAAGCGTCCGAGGCTGCGGCAGTCCTTCGCGAGCTAGCGCTCGCCCTGCACGATGGTGAACGTGATGCCCGTCTGGTTCTCGGCCTAGGTCGTGTACCACTCGGTGACCTGGGTGGGCACCGGGGAGTTGCGCGCGATGATCTTGGAGCAGGCGCCCCCCATGGTCTCG
>CAZDYS010000266.1:0-5968 GCA_964509445.1 uncultured Planctomycetaceae bacterium | reverse complement strand
GCGACAAGCTGACCGACATCATCGGTCGCATGATGCGCGAGGATCCGACCTTCCGCGCGCAGACCGTCGAGGAGACCGGGGACCTCGTGATCTCCGGCATGGGCGAGCTACACCTCGAGGTCGCGATCAACCGCATCGAGGGCGAGTACAACTGCAAGGTGAACACCGGGCGTCCGAAGGTCGCCTACAAGCAGCGCCTCAAGAAGTCGAAGGAGATCGAGACCCGCTACGTGCGCCAGTCCGGTGGTCGCGGTCAGTACGCCGTCATCCACATCCGCTACGAGATCGGCGAGCCCGAGGACGGCATCTACGAGTTCGCCAACGAGATCAAGGGGGGCGCGGTTCCGCGCGAGTACATCCCCGCGGTCGAGGCCGGCATCAAGGAGGGCGTCCTCGGTGGCGGTCCGGCGGGCTTCCCGTTCGTGAACGTGCGCGCGGTGCTCTATGACGGCAAGTCGCACGACGTCGACTCCAGCGAGCTCGCGTTCCAGGCGGCCGGCGTCCAGTCCTTCCGGGACGTGGTCGCGGGCAACTCCGTGATCCTCGAGCCGATCATGAAGATCGAGGTGCGGACCCCCGAGGAGTTCCTCGGCAGCGTCGTGGGGGACCTCAACTCCCGGCGCGGCGAGGTCGGCGAGGTCGAGGCCGTCGACGACCTGCGGATCGTGCGCGGTGTCGTCCCGATCGCCGAGATGTTCGCCTACACCTCCGCCCTGCGCGGCGCCACCCAGGGCCGCGGCTCGTTCTCCATGGAGCTCCAGGAGTACCGCCCGGCGCCGAACAGCGTCTCGGAGAAGGTCCTCAAGGGCGAGCTCTAGCAGCCCGCCGCGGCGGATCCCTTTCTTCAGCGGGCTGGGTTGCCACGACCCGGCCCGCTATCATTCCGCGCCATGACGCGCACTGCACGCCGCCGCTGGAGCCGCGAGTTCTCCGGGGAGATCGACGGGATCGTCCTCGGGGAGTCCGGCCCGGTCTGTATCCACGGCTACGACCCGCCGGTCGCGGGCAAGTGGATCGACAACGTGATCCCCGGGAAGCTCGTGGCCTACGACCGCTCCTCCGGAGACGAGATCTGGACCTCCCCCTGTGAGGTCGGCTACGGCCGCGGCTTCGGCAGCGGTCTCGGTCACGAGGACGACGTCGTGCTCCTGGGGCCGAGCCCCAAGGGGCACCGGATCGCGCGCATGACGCTCGCGTCCGGCGAGCTCATCGGCGCCAGCGAGATCCGGCCCTTCGACCAGGGCATCGTCTACGGCGACATGTCCGTGACGGTCACGCCGGACCGCGTGTGCGGGATCATGACCTCCGCCATGCTCGAGGTCTGGAGCCACGTCCGCGACGGAGAGCGCTACCACATCGTCGGGCGAGCCTCGAACGACGGCGAGCACGTGTTCGTCGTGTACACCGACTCGAACCGCAAGCGCCAGGGCGTCCTGCGGCTCGACATCGAGAGCGGTGACTTCGTCGACACGTTCCTCCCGCCGGACTATCCCGTGATCCACGAGATGGTGGCGAGTCAGGGCATCGTCGTCCTCCTGGTCGGCGACCGCGCCCCGAGCCGCTTCCGCGAAGCGAGCGGACCGGGCAACCTGCGGCTCGAGGCCTTCCGGGCCGACTCGCCGGTCGGCGACGGTGCGCAGCCGCTCTGGCGCGAAGCCGTGCAGGACGACTCGATCGACGAGATGCCGGACCTCTCGATCTCCATGGACAGCGGCAAGCTGTATCTCGCCTCCGGTGCACTGCTCGAAGTGAGGGACGGGCTGAGCGGTCGCGCGCTCGGCGATCTCACGCTGCCGGGCCTCGACGAGCGCATCGCGTGGCACGTCTCCCAGGGCGCCGGTCTCCTCGCGGAGGAGACGCGCGCCTCCGTCTTCGAGCTTCCCGCCTGATTTCGAAGCGATGGCCGACAAGGAAGAAGAGGAAAAGGACGAAGGGCTCGACGAGAACGGGCTCGTGATTCACGAGTACGCGAGCACGGTCCTCGTCGTCATGCCCAGCAAGGAGTACGACGAGACGACGCTGCGCTACGCGCGCTCGGCGCTCTACAACGTCCACGTCCACACGCACTCGGTCAGTACCGAGACCGACGAGCTCATCGAGGGCGTGCTCCAGGACGAGTTCCAGGTGGACAAGGCGCTCGACGACTCCGTCCGCATGGACGAGTACAGCGGCGTCCTGTTCTGTGGGGGACCCGGCTCCGTCGAGCTCGCCCAGAACGATGCCGCTCTGCGGCTAGCGCGCGAGGCGGCCTCGGCCGGCAAGCTGATCGGGGCCTGGGGCGAGTCCGTCGAGGTGCTCGCACGCGCCGGCGTGCTGCAGAAGCGCAAGGTGACCGGAGCCCCGCGGCTCGCGTCCGCCGTGAAGTCCGCCGGGGGCCGCTACCAGAAGGCCCAGGTCGTGCGGGACGAGAACATCGTGACCGCCGTCGACGACGCCGCCGGCTTCCGGTTCGGCAAGCTGCTGGTCCAGGTCGTCGCCATCTAGGGAAGCCCCGGGAAGCCGCTTCCCACCCGCCCGCTCCCGGTTTCCCGCCGCTGCCACTCTCGACCATCGCGGGAGGTCCGCGGTCCGGATTCGTGGCGGACCTCGCCCCCGCGCGCGGAGCCGGCGCGGTACCATGTCCGACCACGCCTGGGGCCGGTCCCCGGGTCTCCCTTGCCGAGCCGCCGCGCCGCGCGCTCGGTGTCCGGAACCCCAGAGAGGTTCTCGTGAGTTTTGCAGCGATCGCCAGGACGCTGGCCAAAGAGTTCTCCGTCGAGCCCGACCACGCCCAGCGCGTGTACGAGCTGCTCGAGGAGGGACACAAGGTTCCCACCATCGCGCGCTACCGCCGCGCCGAGATCGGAGCGTTCAACGAGGGCACGATCCGTCGCTTCGCCCGGCGGATGAAGGCCGTCGAGGAGCTCGACAAGCGTCGCCAGACGCTCCTGAAGTCCCTCGAGGAACAGCGCAAGTCGATGGGGGAGGACGGGCCGGTGCCGGACGTCGCGCCGCTCGAGAGCTGCCTGGATCGTCACGACCTCGAGGATCGCTTCCTGCCCCACCGCCGTCCCGAGCCGGAGGTGCAGCTCGCGATCGATCGCGGACTCGATCCGCTCGCGGACGAGCTCGTCTCGCCCGGTCCCAAAGGAGCCGGCGAGCCGAAGGACGAGGAAGAGGCGCCGGCCTCGGAAGAGCCCGCGGGCGAGGGAGCGGAGACGCCCGAGTCCACCGCTCCCGAGATCCCGCAGACCCCCGCCTCCGAGGACACGGCGCCGGTCGCGGAGGCCGCCCCCGAGACGGAGGCGGACGCGAGCGCCGAAGCGACCGTCGAACCCGAGGCGACCGCCCAGGAGGAAGCGGCTGCGCCGAGCGAGGCGGAGGCCGCGCCCCCGAGTGAGGCTGCGTCCTCGACCGACGAAGCGAAGGCCACGCCTGCCGCGCCCGCGGAGGCTCCCGTGCACGGTCTGCACATCGAGCTCTCCCCGCAGCTCGCGCGCGCCTGTGCGCCCTTCGTGAACCCCGACCGCGGCATCCACACCGACGAGCAGGCGCTCGAGGGAGCGGTCCGCATCCTCTCCGATCGACTCGGCCGCAACCCGCGTCTGCGGAGCTCGCTGCGACGGCTGATGCGCAAGCACGGTCGGATCAGCGTGCGCGCGCTCGGGAGCGAGAAGGAGCTGGGCCGCAACCGGTCCCTGCTCAAGATCGACTCGCCGCTGCGTCAGCTCCAGGGGCATCGACTGATCTCCCTGCGTCAGGCCCAGGCCCAGCGTCAGGTCGCGGTGCACATCGCGATCGACGAGTCGCTCGTGCTCCCCAAGGTGCGCGCCGCCCTCGGCAAGAACCTGAAGGCCGAGTACGCGAGCGTGGCGGACGCGGTCGCGGAGCAGGCCCTTCGCCAGCGGCTCTTGCCGATGATCGAAGAGGAGGTGCGCAACGAGCTCCGTGAGCGCGCCGACGAAGAGGCGCTGCGCTTCCTCGTGCAGCACCTGCGGCAGATCCTCCTGACGATGCCCGCCGGACCGCGCTCCTGCGCCGGCGTGCACATCGACGCGAAGGGCGACTGGCTGATCTGCGTCGTCGACCGCAACGGTCAGCGTGTCGGCGAGGAGATCAAGATCGAGGCCTCGGGCAACGAGGCGCCCAAGCTCGCGGAGCCCCTGGGCAACGCGCTGCGGGAGTCCGGTGTGCGCGAGCTCGTCGTGGGCAACGGCAAGACGATCCGTGACGGCGTGCTGAAGCTGCGCGAGACGCTGCACCTCCTGAAGGCCGAGGTCGCGGTCGTGCCGACGAACGAGGCCGGGCTGTCGAGCTACGCGAACTCCGAGGCCGGACGCCGCGAGTTCGCCGACCTGTCGGTGCCCGCGCGCCTGGCCGTCGGGCTCGCGCGCCGCTTCCAGGACCCGCTGCAGGAGTTCCTGAAGGCCGACTCGCGTCACCTCGGGCTCGGCCGCGAGCAGTCCGTGGTCAGCAAGGCCAACCTGCGCCGGCTCGTGCACGACACCATCGAGTCCTGCGTCGCGCACGTGGGCTGTGACCTCAACACGGCGCCGCTGAGCTTCCTGCGGCACGTGCCCGGTCTGAACTTCGACCTCGCGAAGAAGCTGGTCGACCGTCGCGCGGAGCGTCCCTTCACGTCGCGGGAGGAGCTGCGCACGGAGGGCTTGCTCGAGGACATGGCCTGGCGCAACGCGATCGGGTTCCTCCGCGTCGACAACCCGCAGGAGCCGCTCGACCGCACCGCGCTCCACCCCGAGCAGTACGACTTCGTGCGTCGCCTGATCCTCGACAACGGTCGCAGCGTCGAGGAGACGCTGGGCCAGCGCGACGCCGCCAAGGGGCTGAAGCGCGAGGACCACGGCATCGACGAGTACACCTGGCGCGACATCGTGCGCGAGCTCGGGTTCCCCGGGCGGGATCCTCGTCCGCGCGTGTTCTCGCCGCGGTTCCTGCCGCCCGACACCGACCCCAAGGCGCTCGAGAAGGACGCGATCGTCGAGGGCGTGATCACGAACGTGACCAGCTTCGGCGCCTTCGTCGACCTCGGCATCAAGGGCGAGGGCATGATCCACATCAGCGAGCTGTCCAGCCGCTACGTGCGCGATGCTCGGGCGCTCCTGTCCGTCGGCCAGGTGGTCCGGGCGCGCGTCACGAACAGCTCCGGTCCGCGCATCGAGCTGTCCCTCAAGAACGTGCCGGATCCGCGCAAGCGGCCGGGCGGCAAGAGTGGTGGCGGGAAGGGCCGACGTCCTCGTGACGGCGAGCGCGGGGGCAAGAGCGAGGCCTGGCCCGCCTACGAGCCGATCGCTCGCGCGGCGCGGACCCGACGCGACGGTCTGGCGGGCTCGAAGCCCGGCGGGGACAAGCGTGGCCGCGGCGGCGGCGGAGGTCGTGGGGGCGGAGGTCGCCCCGGCGGCGGAGGCGGCGGACGGGGCCCCGGCAAGGGACGCCGCGACCGGCGCGAACGCGACGACAACTACGATCCGGCGGCGGTGCGCGAGGCGAGCAAGGCCCAGGCGCAGTACAACCCGTTCGCGAGCTTCTTCCGCGACAAGAAGGAGGAGGCGGACGCCTCCGAGTCCTCCTAGCGTCTTCTCCGGAACGAGCGCTCTTCCACAAAACGAGGGGAGGACGGCCCGCGGGTCGTCCTCCCCTCGTTCGTGGTGGCGTGTCGGACTACTCGTCCTCGAGCGCGCGCCGGACCGAGTCGTCCGGCAGGAGCGCGTCGAGCGGGTCGAGACCGTCGCTGCTCGGGAGCGGCGGCGGAGTCTGCTCCTCGGGAGCCGCCTGGCCGAGGTTCGGGTCGCCGACCTCGAGCTGGTCGAAGAACTGCATCGAGGTCTCCTCGACCTCGCCGAGGACCTGCTCGGCCGTCGGCTCGCTGGAGGGCAGCGCCGGCTCCGGTGCGAAGGCGGACGGGCTCTCCACGTCCGCGAAGGACGCGGCGGTCGGCGGCACGTCGAAGGTGGCCTGCGGGGCCGCGGGA
>CAZDYS010000265.1:2505-5995 GCA_964509445.1 uncultured Planctomycetaceae bacterium | reverse complement strand
CGTCGGCCCCGCGCCGGCAGAGCTCGGCCAGCGCCGCGACGCGGTCGTTGCGCGCGGCCCAGGTCAGGGCCTCGTCGAGCACGTCCTGCCGGCTCGCGGTCCGCGAGACGGCCGGGAAGAACGGCGGTGCGAAGAAGGCCATGCCGCGCTGCGCCGCGCTGGTGAGCGCGCCGCTGTCCGCGTCGAAGAAGCGCTCGAGCGGTCCCCCGCACGCGGCGGCCATGCGCAGGTTGTCCGGCGCGATCGGCTGCAGCACCGCGGCCAGGTCCGCCTTGGCGTAGAACGCGGCCCAGGCGAGCGGCGTGCCTCCCTCCGTTGCGTGGGCCTCCGCGCCGACGTCCGCGCCGGCGGCCACCAGGCGACGCGCGAGGTCTGCGTGCCCGGCCATCGCCGCCGTGTGCAGCGGCGTCCACCCGTCGGCATCGGGTGTCGACGGCGGTGCGCCGGCCTCGAGCAGGAGGTCGACGACCGCGTGTTGCGCCGGACTCCCGGGGTTCGCAGGAATCGCGATGTCTCCGGTGGCGGCGCGGCAGGCGACGTCCAGGAGCGTGCGCCCTTCCTCGTCCCGCGTGTCCCAGGCGGGGCCGCGCTCCGCCAGGACCGAGGCCAGGGCGGAGGGGTCGGCGCTGCGTACGGCGGCGAACGCACGCTCGTCCGGGTCGGTGCTCGCGGAGGACATCGGGTCAGTCCGCGAGGGCCAGGATCTTCTGGACCGTGCGCCAGTTGCGCGCCGTGGCGGCGACTCCCAGGGCTCGCTCGGCGCCGGCCGCCAGCTTCGAGCGCGCCACGCCGTCCGGCGCGTGGAGATAGAACACGTCCTCCACGAGCGCGAAGCGCTCGCGGCCCGCGCGCAGGGCTTCGAGCTTGTCCCGGTTCGGCGCCTGCGGCGTCTCCGCGAGGAACGAGAGGTGCAGCTTCGACGGCTCCTCTTCGCCTTCGGGGAACGGATTCCCTGCGGCCGCCTGGGCGAGCCGCGCCGGCGTCAGCACGAGGACCGCCGGCTCGAAGCCGTGCGCGTCCAGGACCGCGCGCTCGATCGTGCGCGCCAGGGACCGTCCGGCCGCGGCTCGCGTCGCGTGGCGGAACACGGCGTTTCCGCTCTGGATGTAGGTGCGCACCTCCTCGGCGCCCAGATCCTCGAGCAGGGAGACGAGCGCCTTGCTCGGGAGCTTGCCGGTCCCGCCGACGTTGATTCCGCGGAAGAGTGCGATGTGGGTGGGCATGGGATGGCGCGAGAGACGCCCTGGCAGCCTCGCCCCGGCCTGCACCAGAAGCAAGCGCGAGGAGCGCGCGGCCGGATCAGCTCGAGGGCGCGGTCTCGCGCAGGAACGCCTCGATGCGCGTGCGCAGCTCCGCGCGCTCCGGGTCGAAGTCCAGCTGGGGGGCCCGGAACGCGAGCACCATGCGCTCGTCCTCCGTGGCCGTTCCGCGCGCGAGGATCTCCTCCACGCTGGCGTCCAGGTGCTCGTCCCAGTGCGGCTGCGCTCCGTCCACGTCGCGCACGCCGTAGTGACGCGCGAGGTCCCAGCCGGTCCAGGTCATGCCCGCGCGCCGTTCGACGTCGGGGTCCGCGGCGAGCGCCGCGAGGACGCGCCCGATCAGGAGGGGCGTCTCGGAGGCTGCGAAGTGCGGGTCCTGCGCGATCGCGTCGCGCCAGTTCGCCTCGGTCACGCCGAAGTGGTCGAGCACGGCCTCGGAGCGCAGGAACCCCGGCGTGACGGCGAGGGCCGTGACGGAGGTCTCGCGCAGCTCCACGGACATCGCGTAGGCGAGGCGCATCACGCTCGTCTTGCAGAGGTCGTAGAACAGCTGGCCGCGGTAGCCGCGGAACGCGCCGTCGGTCACCTCGACCACGAGCCCGCGCTCCGCTTCGAGGAGCAGCGGGACGCCGTGGCGACTCGTGATCACGTGGGTGTGCACGGCGCGCTCGAGCAGCCGGAACCCCTGGGCGACGTCGAGCTCCCAGAACGGCTTGCCCCACTCGGTCAGCTCGTCACCTCCCCAGATGTCGTTCACCAGGACGTCCAGGCGGCCGTGCTCGCGGCGGATGCGCGCGAACAGCTCGCGCACGGCGTCCTCCTCGGTGTGGTCGGTGACGACCGCGACCCCCGTCCCCCCGGCGCGCTCGACGAGCTCGGCGGTCTCCTCGATCGTCTCCGGACGCCCGCCCTCGCGCGGCGCTACGCGCGAGCTGCGTCCCGTGCAGACGACCGTTGCGCCGGCCTCGCCGAGGGCGCAGGCGATCCCGCGGCCGGCGCCGCGCGTCGCACCGGCGACCAGGGCGACGCGGCCCCGCAGGGTCTTCCCGTCCTCGGCGCTCTGCGAGGGCACGGCCCGGTTCGGAGGAGAGGTCACGACCTCCAGCCTAGGGCGCAGCACCGCGCGCCGCGACCGACGGCTGCGCGGACTCGAGCAAACCGTGCGCTCGCGGGGCGACCGCGAGGGCGGGAAGCCCCCGAGGTCGGCCCGAAGCGTCGCTCAGTGTCGGACGCTGAGCCCGAAGCGCACGTAGGACTGCTCCTCGAGTCCGGTCGTCGGGTCGGCTCCGCGCAGGAACTCGAGCGTCACGCCGAAGTCGCGGTCCTCGTCCAGGAACGCGGTGAGTCCAGCGCGGAAGAGGTCGTGCTTGTCGGTGCCCGAGTCCAGGGCGCTCGACTCGGCGAGGTCGTACCAGACGCTCTCCTCGATCGTCAGCACGAGGCTTCCCTTGCCCTCCTCGTCTCCGTCGTCGCTCGGCGGGTCCGGGTCCAGGTTCCATTCGAACCCGAGGTAGCCTCCTCCGCGCGTGACGTCCCCGGTGTCGGCGCCGTCCGCGACCTCGAACACCTGTGCATGGTTCAGGGCGACGCCCGCGCGCGGTATCAGGTCGGTGGAGCCGAGGTCGATCTTGGCGCCCAGGTACAGGTCGCGAACGTTGATCGGGACGTCGAGCGCCAGCACGCCGCTCTCCGTGTCCCGTTCGCGATCCCGCCGGTAGTCGAGACTGAGGCGCGGGAGGAAGCTCACGCCGTTCCCGACGTTGAGGGAGCCCCGCAGACCGGCACCGACGAGGAGGGAGTCCTGTTCGCTTCCGGAGCGCGTGTTGCGGTGGTACTCGCCGGAGAGAGAGGGCTCCCAGATCGCGCCCAGGAGGCGGAAGGGTCGGTCGAACTCGTAGACGAGCGCGAGGTCGGCGGCGGAGGAGTTCTCTCCGTCCTCGGGGTTCGTGTAGACGAACGTGGCGGGCTGGGTCGCGAAGTTCCGGTCGAACCGCGACCGGCGGATGCGGAGCTTCTCGGGCAGCAGGCCTCCCTTCTCGTCCTCCTTCTCTGCTGCCGGCTCCCCGTCGGCTTCCTGAGAGGCCGAGGGAGTGGGCGTGTCCGGCCGCCCCGCGGTCTCGAGGGGCCTGGAGGGGTCCTCGGAGACCGAGACCGGCCGAGTCCGCGGCGCGTGAGTGGCGAGGCAGGAGGCGAGGGGCGCGCAGAGCAGGACGAGGAAGAACCGGTTCATT
>CAZDYS010000265.1:0-2405 GCA_964509445.1 uncultured Planctomycetaceae bacterium | reverse complement strand
GGCGAGGCAGGAGGCGAGGGGCGCGCAGAGCAGGACGAGGAAGAACCGGTTCATTGCTTCCCTCCGTCGTTCGCGCGCGCGTGCACGAGGTCGATCGCGGCTTTCACCTTGCGGCGATCGCGCGCCTCGCTTCCGCCGATGAGCTTGCCACCGTAGGAGCGACTGATGTCCGAGTACGGTTCGGCGAGTCCTTCGCGGATGTCCTTCGTCATGTCGAGGTCCGCGTAGAACCAGTGGTCTTCTTCCAGGGGGGTCGCGCCGGAGCGGATGTCGTCGCGCGGACAGTTCTCGCGAATGACCTTCTTGACGCGCTTGGCAACGACGTCGCGGGAAACGGGCATGGCAGGCTCCTCTCGGGTGGGGGCTCTCGGGGTCGGTGAAGGTCGGCGCTGGGCAGAGGAATACGGGAAGTGGAGATTCGTCCGCCAAGAGAATCTCCGCGCCTCAGTCCCCGGAGAGGAGGCGCAGGCCGCGCGGGGTCAGGCGCCGTTCGAGGAGCCCCAGCAGCCCGTCGACCGCGAGCGCCAGGAGTGCCGCCGGCACCGCACCGGACAGGATCAGCGCGGTGTCGTTCAGGTAGAGTCCCTCCACGATCGGCGTCCCGAGTCCACCGGCGCCGATGAAGGCGGCGAGCGTCGCCACGCCGACGCTCAGGACCGCGGCGGTGCGCAGGCCGGCCAGGATCGTGCGCGCGGCGAGCGGCAGCTGGATGCGCAGGAGGACCTGTCGCGGCGTGAGGCCCAGCCCGCGGGCGGCGTCGACGAGCTCCGGGTCGACGGAGCTCAGGCCCGTGAACGTGTTGCGCAGGATCGGCAGGACCGCGTAGAGGACCAGCGCGACGATCGCGGAGCGCGCGCCGAGCCCCAGGCCCGGCAGCGCGATCAGGAACGCGAGCAGCGCGAGGCTGGGCACCGTCTGCAGCACCGACGCGCCCCCCAGGAGCACGCGACGCAGGTGGGGGCGGCGGGTGATCACGAGTCCGGCCGGGATCGCGAGCAGGGCCGCGAGCAGCACGCTGATCACCACCAGGCCGAGGTGCTCCAGCGTGAGGGCGGCGATCCGCGCGCGGTCGGTCCACAGCGCGGAGAAGAGGCCTCGCTCGGCGCGGGTGGTTCGGGGGCCGGACTCCGGGTCGACGGAGGTCCGCAGCAGACCGCGCGCCTCGAGGAACGAGCGCGCCACGCGCTCGAAGGACTCGCCCGCCACCTCCACGCGGTGGTTCAGCTCCATCGCTCCGGCCTCGTCGAGCGTGAAGGCGAGCCGCTCGAGGACCTCGCGCAGCTCGGGATGCGCGCGCAGCGTCGGGCCGCGCAGGACCGGCGCCGCGTGGTAGGGAGGGAAGAAGCCGCGGTCGTCCTCGAGCACGACGACGTCGTAGCGCAGGAGCTTGCCGTCCGTGGAGTAGGCGTCGACCAGGTCCAGCTCTCCGCGGGCGAGCGCCTCGTAGGCCAGCCCGTGCTCCATCGAGCGCGGTGCGAGGTCGAGTCCCGGGTAGTGGGCAGCGAGTCCGGGCCAGCCGTCCTCGCGGTTCATGAACTCGATGCTGAAGCCGGTCCGCAGCGCCGCGCCGCGTCCGATCAGGTCCGAGACGCGCGTCGCCGCGAGCTCCTCCGCGCGCGAGCGCTGGAGCGCCAGCGCGTAGGTGTTCTGCAGGCCGAAGGGGGCCAGCCACTCGAGGTCGAAGCGCGTCCGGCTCGCGCGCTGCACCTCGAGGAAGGCCTCCAGGGGATCGGTGATCGAGCCCTCGTTCTCGAGCAGAATCGACCAGGCCGTCCCCGTGTACTCGACGTAGAGGTCGATCTCGCCCGCACGGAGCGCTTCCCAGCAGACCTTCGTGCCGCCCAGGTTCGCGCGGTGCAGGACCTCGAGCTCGGTGTGCTCGCGCAGGAGCTGGGCGGTGATCTCCGCGAGCAGGCGCCCCTCGGGAAAGTTCTTGCTCCCGACGACGAGGTCCTGCGCGAAGGCCGGAGCGCTCGCGAGGAGGAGGGCGGTGCACAGGCGCAGCGTCACGCGCGACCTCCGGCGTGGAGGCCGGACAGGAAAGCGGCCACGTGTTCGTCGGCCGGTTCCTCGGTCAGCTCCCGCGGCGTTCCGACCTGCAGCAGGCGTCCACCGTCGAGCAGGGCGACGCGGTCGCCGAGCAGGAAGGCCTCGTCGAGGTCGTGCGTCACGAAGACCAGCGTGCGCTCGCCGCGCGAGCGGAGCCGGACGAGCTCCTGCTGCAGCTCGGCGCGCGTGATCGGGTCGAGGGCGCCGAAGGGCTCGTCGAGGAGGACGACCGGAGGATCCAGGACCAGAGCGCGCGCCACGCCGACCCGCTGTCGCTGTCCGCCCGAGAGCTCCGCCGGGTAGCGCTCCGCGAAGCTCGCCGCGGGCATGCGGACGAGCTCCAGGAGCTCCTCCGT
>CAZDYS010000264.1:0-5999 GCA_964509445.1 uncultured Planctomycetaceae bacterium | reverse complement strand
GGCGTCGATGCCGGGCGGGTTCGAGAGGTACAGCACCGGGTCGCCGGAGCTGCGGAACTTCACGCCCTGGTGGCGGGAAGGCAAGAAGCCTGCGCTCCACAGGCGTGCGTACAGGGCCTGCAGGTTGCCGCCGCCGCGAGAGATCATCACGACGTAGTCCGGGAGGTCGCGGTTCATGCTGCCGAGCCCGTAGGAGAGCCAGGCTCCGAGGCTCGGCTTGCCGGGCTGCTGCACCCCGGTGTTGATGAACGTGATCGCCGGGTCGTGGTTGATCGCCTCCGTGTGCATCGACTTGACGATCGTGATGTCGTCCACGATGCCGGCCACGTTGGGCAGGAGCTCGGAGACCCAGGTGCCGTGCTGCCCGTGGCGCTGGAAGTCGAACATCGGCGCGACGCAGGGGAACGACGTCTGCCCGCTCGTCATGGTGGTCAGTCGCTGGCCCTGCCGGATCGACTCCGGAAGCTCCTGCCCGTGGATGTCGCGCAGCTCCGGCTTGTAGTCGAACAGGTCGATGTGCGACGGACCGCCCGCCATGAACAGGTAGATCACCCGCTTGGCGCGCGGCGCGAAGTGCGGCACCTCTCCCGTCCCGGAGAGGTTCGGCAGCGCGTTCGCGTCACGTCCCACGAGCGACGCCAGGGCCATCGCTCCGAGCCCGCGGGCTCCTCCGCCGAGGAGCGTGCGGCGCGTGACGAGACGACGGTGGTCGAGGAGGGGATCAGTCACGGTTGAGGCTCTCGTCGAGGTTCAGGATCAGCGAGGCGAGGACGGTCCAGGCGGCGTGCTCCCCGGCGTCCAGGGACGCGTCCGCGGGCGAGTCGCCGACGGCCAGGAGCGCCGCCGCCGCGTCCGGGTCCTGCGCGAAGCGCTCGAGCTCGCGCGCGAGCAGGTCGGAGCAGGTCTGCCGGCGAAGCTCGTCCGCCGGTCGTCCCGTGCACAGCTCGAAGCCGAGGTCGAGGCGCGTCCGGAAGTCGTCCGCGTGCCGCAGCATGCGCGCCGCCAGGTGACGCGCCGCCTCGACGAACTGGACGTCGTTCAGGGTGACCAGCGCCTGGAGCGGCGTGTTCGTCCGCTGACGCTGCACGACGCACGTCTCCCGTGTCGGCGCGTCGAACGTCGTCATGACGGGCATGGGAGCCGACCGCTTCCAGTAGATGTACATGGACTTGCGGTAGAGCTCGTCGCCGCTGCCCTGGGTGAAGGTGACGTTCTTGTCGAGCGAGACCTCGTTCCAGAGACCCGGCGGCTGGTAGGGACGCACGCCCGGTCCTCCGACCTCGTCGACCAGCAGCCCGGCCACGGCCAGCGCCTGGTCGCGCAGGAACTCGCCCTGGAGACGGAAGCGCGGTGCACGCGCCAGCAGGCGGTTGCGCGGGTCGAGGTCCGCCGCGTCGGAGCGCGCGTGCGAGGACTGCCGGTAGGTGGCCGAGGTCACGATCTGGCGCAGCATGCGCTTCACGTCCCAGCCGCTCGTCACGAAGTCCCTGGCGAGCCAGTCGAGCAGTTCGGCGTGACTCGGCCAGGCGCCCTGCAGGCCGAAGTCCATCACGGTCTCGACCAGCCCCGTGCCGAAGAGCATCGCCCAGTAGCGGTTCACCGCGACGCGCGCCGTGAGCGGGTGGCGCGGGTCGACGAGCCACTCCGCCAGGCCCAGGCGGTTGCGCGGCGCCTCCGGACGCTCCGGCAGGAGGAACTCGAGGACGCCGGGCTGCACCGGACGCCCTTCGTCCGGCGCGTCGTACTGACCGCGCGACAGGACGTAGGTCGGACGAGGCTCCGCGACGTCGGCCATCGACATGACCGTCGGGATGCCCGCGCGCAGCGTCGCGAGCTCGGCCTCGGTGTCCGCCAGGCGCGTGCTGAGCTCGGTCCCGGGCGGCCAGATCTCGCGCACGTAGTGCGCGGCCAGGGCGCGCGTCTGCTCCGCTCCGCGGTCCACCGCATCGACGGCCAGCGCGGCCAGGACGCCGTCCGGCAGCGGGAGGCCCCGCAGCTCGAACACGAAGCCCGAGGGACCGCCACCGTTGACCACCTTGAGCAACAGCACGTTGGTCCCGGCGCGGAGCTCGAGCGCGACCTCGTTCTGTCCCGGAGCGGCGCCGCGGTAGCTCTCCTGGGCGAGGAGCTCCTCGCCGTTCAGCCAGACCGACAGCGTGTCGTCGCTGCCGAGCGCGATCGAGCGCCGCGTGGCGCGCGGAACCTCGAGCGTGCGGGCGAGGTAGTGCGCGGTGTTGGAGCCGGCGGGGAACTCGTGCACGCGGCCGTCCTCCCACTCCGGCCGCTCCGACCAGGGGGCGCTCGCGAGGGAGCGCTGGAGATCCGCGTCGTCCTCGGGACCGAAGCGCGTGCGGAACGCCTCGGAGCTCGAGGCGCTGGCCTGCGGCGGATACGAGAACCAGGGGCCCAGCACGGGGTCCGCGAGGTCGAGCAGCTCCTCGCGTCGCTCCGCAGTCCAGCTCGAGAAGGCCACCGTCTCCGCCTGCCGCGTCGCGCTCTCCTCGAGCTCGCGCTTCAGGCCCTCGATGCTCGCGAGCAGCGCGCGCTCCCCCTCCTCCTGCTCCGCGGAAGGAACGCGCACGAGCGGAGCCTCGTTGCCGTTGCGGGTCTGGAAGCCCTTCTCGACGCTCTGGTTGAAGTACGCGAAGAAGCGGTAGTAGTCCTCCTGCGAGATCGGGTCGTACTTGTGCTCGTGGCACTGGGCGCACTCCATCGAGAGGCCCAGGAAGACGTTGCTCGTCGTCTTGACGCGGTCGATCAGGTAGGAGACGCGTAGCTCCTCGTCGATCGCGCCGCCCTCGTCCGAGGTCCCGTTGTTGCGCAGGAAGCCGGCCGCGATGCGCTGCTCACGGGTCGGCTCCGGGAGGAGGTCCCCGGCGAGCTGCTCCACGACGAAGCGGTCGAAGGGCAGGTTGCCGTCGTAGGCCGCGAGGACCCAGTCTCGCCAGGGCCACATGTCGCGCGGTCCGTCGGCGTGGAAGACGCTGGTGTCGCCGTAGCGCGAGGCGTCCATCCAGGCGAGCGTCATGCGCTCGGCGTAGGCGCTGCTGGACAGCAAGCGTTCGACGACCTTCTCGTAGGCCGTCTCCGAGTCGTCGGCCAGGAACGCCGCGATCTCCTCCGGAGTCGGCGGAAGGCCGGTCAGGTCGAAGGTCACGCGGCGAAGAAGCGTGCGTCGGTCGGCCTCCTCGGAGGGTTCGAGGCCACGCTCGCGCAGGGCGGCGAGCACGAACTCGTCGATCGGTCCGCGCGCCCAGGCCGTCTCGCTGGCGGGGGCCTCGACCGCGGGGACGGGGCGGAACGCCCAGTGCTCCTCGTACTCGGCGCCCTCGGCGATCCAGCGCGTGAGCGTCGCGACCTCTTCCTCGGTCAGGTCCAAGTGCGCGTCCGGCGGCGGCATGCGCAGGTCCGGGTCGGCCGCGGTGATGCGGCGGACCAGCTCGCTGTCCGCCGGTCGGCCGGGGACGATCACGCCGCGGTCGTCCTCGACCACCGAGCCCACGTCGAGGCGCAGGCGCGCCGCGCGGGCCGAGGAGTCCGGCCCGTGACAGGGGAAGCAGGAGTTCGAGAGGATCGGCCGCACGTCGCGGCTGAACCCGAGCTGCTCCTCCTCGCTGTCCAGGGCGCCGGTGGAGGGGGCGAGGGCCAACAGGACGGACAGCAGGGGGGCGATCATCAGGCCGGTGATTCTAGCAGTCCGGCGTGAGCCCGGTGGAGGTCGCGCCGAACCGCGTCCTCTCCGCGTCGAGCCCGAGCCGTGCTCACGTTCCGTTTGGCCGGACACCGTGCCGTCCCTCGCGTGCTAGCGTCGTCCGACCTGGAGGTCTTCCGCATGCCCGTGCCGTTCCTGCTGTTCCTCTCGCTCGCCTCAGTCTCCTGTCCGACGGAGACGCTCTCCGACGAACCCGCCTGGGGGCGCTTTCGCGGTCCCGGTGGATCTGGCGTGGCGCCGGACGAGGCTCCGCTGCCGGAGCAGCTCGACCCGGCCGTGAACCTGATGTGGAGCTGCGCGCTGCCGCCCGGGGTCTCTTCTCCCTGCGTCGTCGGATCGTCCGTCTTCCTCACCAGCTGTCAGGGGTCGCTCCTGTCGACGCACTGCATCGATCGCGCGAGCGGCGCCGTGCGCTGGACGCGTTCGGTCGAGGCGAGCGCGCTCGAGCGCACGCACGACGTGAACCACCCGGCGGCCGCCACCTGCGCCGTCGACGAGGACCACGTCGTGGCGACCTTCGGCTCCTTCGGGCTGTTGGCCTACGACCACGACGGCCAGGAGCTCTGGCGACGGCCGCTGCCCGTCCGCGAGAACACGTTCGGGAGCGCGGCCTCCCCGATCCTGGTCGACGGCGTGCTCGTGTTCGTGCGCGACACCAACGCGGAGTCGGCCCTGGAGGCCATCGACGTCGCGACCGGCGCGACGCTCTGGAGGAAGGAGCGCGCGGGGTTCGGCTCCGCCTGGTCCACGCCGGTCCTGCGCGAGGCCGGGGACCTACGCGAGGTGCTGGTCTACGGCGTCGGCTGGCTGACGGCCTACGACCTGGCGGACGGTCGGGAGCGCTGGGCGGTCCCCGGACTGACGGACGAGCCGATCGTCACGCCGGTCGTGGGTGAGGGACTCGTGTTCGTGACGTCCTACAACATGAAGACCAATCTCGAGGTCGAGGGCCTGCCGCCGTTCTCGGAGCTCCTCGTGGAGCTCGACCTCGACGGCTCCGGCGCTCTGTCCCGAGAGGAGGTCGAACCGAACGAGAGCGTGCTGTCCCGCGCGGACGCGGACGGGGAGGGGGACCACCCCCTGCGCATCTTCTTTCGCTGGCTCGACGGCGACCGCGACGGAGCCCTCACGGCGGCGGAGTACGAGAACCTGCTGGCCTGGGTCGACGGGTTCGCGCACACGAACGGGCTCCTGGCGATCCGCCCCGAGACGGATGGGCAGCGGGCCGAGGTCCTGTGGAGCGAGCCGCGTGGCGTGCCGGAGTGTCCCTCGCCACTGCTCTACCGCGGTCGGGTCTTCACCGTGAAGAACGGGGGGCTCGCGACCTGCGTCGAGGCCTCCTCCGGGAAGCTCCTGTTCAGCGACCGCATCGGGTCGCGCGGGCCCTGGTACGCCTCGCCCGTCGCCGGCGACGGGAAGCTCTACGTCGCGTCGGCCCGAGGCGAGGTCAGCGTCCTCGCCGCGTCGGACGGGCTCGAGGTCCTCTCGACCGTCGACCTCGGCGAACGCATCCAGGCCACGCCGGCCCTGCTGGGAGGCGTCGTGTACGTCCGCACCGAGACGCGGTTGCTGGCGTTCGGCTCCCCGCAGACACGTTGACGACCCAAGAAACGCGGGCCCGCGTCTCGGCAGAAGACGCGAGCCCGCAAGGGACGCAGCCGGGAAGCTGGCTAGCGTCCGTCGAGCATGCCCAGTCCCGACGCGCCCTCGCTGAGGAGCACCGGGGTCATGGCGTCGTAGGCGAGGTTCTCCGCGTAGACGGAGCTCCAGTGCAGACGGTCCCCGTCGCACAGTTCGCCGATCGCGCTGGCTGCGTGCGAGCGAAGCACAGCGGGCAGCTCAAGGTTCCGGAGGATCTCGGCCAGAGAAGCGAGCGCCTCCCGGTCCTTCGTTCGGCCGAGAGCGGTGACGATCGAGAGCGCGCGGTCTTCCTCGTTCGCGTCGAGCACCTGCTGGAGTTCCTGCAGGAGCTCCTCGGTCGGTCCGTGCCCCATCCACGTGAGCGGCACGGAGTACTCCGGGCGCTCCACGAGCCGCTCCTCCAGCGACTCGACCGCCTCGTCGAACTCCAGCAGTCCGAGTGCGAGCGCGAAGTAGCTCTGCAGAGCGGGCTCCTTGCTCCTCTCGAAGCGCCTGTGGACCACGTCGTCGGCGCGGCCGTCGTCGGCGCCCAGGAGTCCGAGGCCGAGCGAGCAGGCCGCCGCCTCGGCTGGGTTCCGCGCGCGCAGCAGGCCTTCCTGCAGCGCGAAGCCGCTGCTGACCTGCACGCGCGGGTTGCGCTGGGGAC
>CAZDYS010000263.1:0-6030 GCA_964509445.1 uncultured Planctomycetaceae bacterium | reverse complement strand
CCCTGGTCGCCGTCCTGGCCCTCGCCGCCCTCCTGCGCGGGGTCTTCTTCGCCCAGGTGGCGGAGACGGACGACTTCGGCCGCCTGGCGGTCGACGCCCAGGGCTACGACCGTCAGGCCCGCGGGATCCTGGAGGGCGACTGGCCCGGGGACGAGGTCTTCTACCAGGACGCGCTCTACCCGTACTTCCTGGCCTGGCACTACGAGACGCTCGGCGAGGAGCCACGGGAGGTGTTCCGCACCCAGGTCCTGATCGGCATCGTCGCCGTCGGGCTGGTGTTCCTGCTCGCCTCGGTCGCGCTCGGGCCACTCGAGGGGCTCGTGGCGGGCGTGCTCGCGGCGACCTACGGACCGTTCCTCTTCTACGAGACGCTGCTCCTGAAGACCGCGCTGTCGGTCGCCTGCACCAGCGCGTTCCTCGTGGCGGTCGTGCTCGCGCGCCGGCGCGCCTGGCCGTCCGCGCTCGTCTGCGGGCTCTTCCTGGGCCTCGCCTGCCTCCTGCGCGGCAACCTCCTCGCGCTCGTCCCGATCGCCGCGGTGTGGCTCGCGTGGAAGAGCGCGGGTGCGCTGCGCCAGAGGCTCCTGCGGGTCCTCGCCCTCGGCGTGGGAGTCGCGCTCGCGATCTCGCCGGTGACGCTGCACAACCTGCGCGCGGGCGAGTTCGTGCTGATCACCTCCCAGGCGGGGCAGAACTTCCACATCGGCAACAACCCGCTGAACGAGTCCGGGAGCTACGTTCCCCCGGCCGGCGTCCGAGGCATCCAGGAGTTCGAGCAGGTGGACTTCGCGCGGCTGGCGGAGGCCGAGGTCGGCCGTCCGCTCAGCGTGCGGGAGCGCTCCGCCTTCTGGTTCGACAAGTCGTTCGCCTGGTTCCGCGAGGACCCCGGCGCCGCCCTCGCGCTCCAGGGCACGAAGCTGTCGCTGTTCCTCAACCACCTCGAGGTCCCGGACAACGCGGACTACCTGACGACGCGCGACGAGGTGCCGCTCCTGCGCGCACCGCTGGCGAGCTTCGCGCTCCTCCTGATCCTCGCCTCGGCCGCGCTCGTCCTGGTGCGCTGGACGCCGGAGCTCGGCCTGCTCGTGACCATCGCGGCCACGATCGCGGCCACGGTCGTCGCGTTCTTCGTGTTCTCCCGCTACCGCCTGACGATCGTGCCGGTCCTGATCGTGCTGGCGTCGGCGCTGCCGCGCGCCGTGGTGCTCGCGTGGTCCGAGCGACGCCACGTGCGGATCGCGCTCGCGGCCCTCGTCGCGCTGGGCGTGGGGCTGTTCACCTATCGCGACGTGTGGACCGGCAACCGCTCGATGCTCCACTACAACCGCGCCCTGTTCGCGCTCGAGGACGAGGAGCAGGCGCGCGCGCTGGAGCACCTGGAGAGCGCGCTCGAGATCGACCCCGCGAACGGCTACGCGCTCACGCTGCGCGGACAGCTCAAGATCGACCAGGGACGCGTCGAGGAGGGCCTGGCCGACCTGTTCGAGGCGGTTCGGCGGGCGCCCGGCTCCCCGGAGGCGAGCTACAAGCTGGGACTCGCCCTGGAGCAGGCGCGGCGCGAGCCCGAGGCTCTCGACGCGTACCGCGCCGCCCTGGCGGCCGAACCGACCTACGACGTGGCGGCGGTGGCGGCCGCCCGCATCGAGCGCCGTCGCGGCGAGCCCGAGCTCGCCCGCGACAGGCTGCAGACGATCCTGCGGCGCCGGCCGAAGTTCGTGCCGGCGCTGAGCACGCTCGGCTCCCTCGAGCTCCAGCTCGACCGGCCCGAGCGCGCGCTCCCCTTCCTCGAGCGGGCCGCAGCGCTCCGGCCCGGGGACGTGACGATCCAGCGCGACCTGGACCGCTGCCGACGCCGGCTGGGCGACGGCTAGGACCGAGGCCCCTACAGCCCGGCGAAGGCCTCGAGCGCCTTGGACTCCTTGTCCAGCGCCTTGCCGAGGCCCTTGAACGCCTTCTCCAGCCCCTTGCGGTTCTTCTTGTCCGGCTTCGCGGCGAACTTCCCCAGCGCCGTGACGAGCTTCGCGTGCGCCTTCGTGACGTTCTTGTTCTCGCCGTCGAGGACGAAGGCGACCAGCAGGCCGCACTGGTTGATCCACTTCTGCGACGCCTCGACCTGGTCGAGTCGCAGGCCGCCCTCCAGCACGCGCTCGACGCCGTCGAACCCGCCCTTGTTCTGGATGTTCTGCACGGACCAGCGCCGTGCCCAGAGCGGGTCGCCCTCGTCCGTCACGGTCCGGTCGACGTAGTAGCGCTCGACGTAGGCCGCCGCTCCGGTGCGGAACCACTGCGGGATCGCCTTGTCCTCCCAGAAGACCTGCGCCCACTCGAAGCCGACCTCCTTCTCGTCCGCGCGCAGCTCGGCGAGCTTCTCGAGCGCCTCGGGACTCGGGTCGAAGCGTTCGACGAACGCCTGACCGAGCGCGTGGCGCGTCCACAGCGGACCGAAGGAAGCGTCCTTGTCGTCCCCCACGGCCCAGTAGGCGACTCCGCGCGCCAGCGGCAGACCGTCGGCTCCGAACCAGTTGTCCGCGAAGTAGGCGCCGTGCAGGAGCTGCCCGAACCCGTAGCTCTTGCCCGGCTGGAACTCCTCCAGCTTGCCGCCGGTGAACGCGAGGAACTGCTCGCGACTGTTCAGCACGAGGACCTCGGGAGCGCGCGCGGGCTCCGCGCCGAACAGACGCACGAGATCGACGTACGCGTCCTCGATCCCGGCCAGCGCCTTCTCCGCGACCTCGCGCGCCAGCGTCGTGTGGAGCACGGTCTTCTCCCCGGGGATGCTCCACCACTGGTCGAGCTCGGCGTGGTAGGCGTTCGCCTCCGTGAGCGTCAGCCACGCGTCGCCGCACTTCCACAGCCCCTGGTCGAGCTTCGCGACCTCGTCCGGCGGGATCCAGGTGGAGTCCTGCAGGCGCCAGCCTTCCTCGAGGCGCTGAGCGCGCAATGCCTCGGCGTCCGTGGGTTCGCCCTGGGGCGAAACCGGCGAGAGAGCGAGGGGCAGGAGCGCGAGCAGGACGGCCATGGGAACGAGGGGGTCGAGGTCGGGTCCGGGGGACGAGCAGGCGGAGGAGGATACGGAAACTCCGCGCGCGTCGAGACCGGCGAGCCCAGCGCCGCGGTCGCGTCCGGAGAGACCTCCGAACGCGCAGGTGCGCGCGGCTTGCCGTCGCCGCGCTCGCGGGGCAGGCTCGCTGCATGAACCGCAGCCAGAACGGCCTCGCGCCTCGACCCCGCACGAGCCTCCCGCGTCGCGCCCTGCTCCTGGGCGGGGTCCTCGCAACCGTCGCCGCCTGCCACCTGACGTCCACGACGGACGGCGGGGACGCGCGCTCGCTCCCGAACGTGGTGCTGATCCTCGCCGACGACCTCGGCAGCGGGGACCTCTCGCTCGGCGACCCGAACGCACACGTCCCGACGCCGCACCTGGACGCACTCGCGTCCGAGGGTATGCGCCTGACCGACGCGCACTCGCCCTCGGCGGTCTGCACGCCGACGCGCTACGGACTTCTGACCGGTCGCTACGCGTGGCGCACGCGCCTGAAGAGCGGCGTGCTCGTCGGCACCTCCCCCACCCTCCTCCAGCCGGGTCGCGAGACGCTCGCATCGCTGCTGCGCAGGGCCGGCTACGCGACCGCCTGCGTCGGCAAGTGGCACCTCGGTCTCGGGAACGAGGATCCGGTCGACTTCGACGCGCCCCTGACGCCCGGTCCGCTGGAGTTCGGGTTCGACTCCTTCCTCGGCATCCCCGCCTCGCTCGACATGCAGCCCTACCTGTACGTGCGCGACCACCATCCCGAGCGCGCCGCGACGGAGCGGATCGAGGGATCGGGGCAGCGCCGGCACGGAGGCGGAGGCTTCTGGCGCGAGGGCGCGATCGCGCCGGACTTCCGTCACGACCAGGTCCTCGACCGCTTCGCCGACGAGTCGGTCTCGCTCGTCGAGGGCTGGTCGGACGCCGAGCAGCCGTTCTTCCTGTACCTGGCGCTGAGCGCGCCGCACACGCCCTGGCTCCCCACCGGTCGGTTCGTGGGCCTGAGCGACGCGGGCCCCTACGGGGACTTCACAGCCCAGGTCGACCACGCGGTCGGACGCGTGCTCGACGCCCTCGAAGCGACGGGCGCGGCCGAGAACACGCTGGTCCTGTTCACCTCCGACAACGGTGCGCACTGGACCGCGGGCGACATCGAGACCTACGGACACCGCGCGAACGGCGCGCTGCGCGGCCAGAAGGCGGACATCCACGAGGGCGGACATCGCGTCCCGTTCCTCGCCCGCTGGCCCGGTCGCGTTCCGGCGGGCGTCGTTCGCGACGACCTGTTCGGACTGGTCGACGTGGTCGCGACCTGCGCGAGCCTGGTCGGGGCGGAGCTCACGGAACACGAGGGCGAGGACTCCGTCGACCAGCTCCGCGTCCTGCTCGGGGAGGACCTCGAGGAGCCGCTGCGCTCCGAGCTCGTCCACCACTCGTTCGACGGCACCTTCGCGCTACGCGCCGGGCGCTGGAAGCTGATCGAGGGGCTGGGGTCCGGCGGCTTCACCGCGCCGCGGACCCTGGAACCGGAACCGGGCGGCCCGACGGGGCAGCTCTACGATCTCGCGCGCGACCCGGCGGAGACCACGAACCTCTGGGGGGAGCACCCCGAGGTCGTGACGCAGCTCACCGAGCGCCTGGAAGCCCTCCGCCAGGCGGGACGCAGTCGGTGAGGGCGCGCGGCCTGCGGCGCCGCTAGCCGACCGGGTTCGTCAGGACGCCGAGACCTTCGATCTCGACCTCCATCACGTCGCCCGCTCGCAGCCACACGGGCGGCTTGCGCGCGAACCCGACGCCCGGCGGGGTCCCCGTCGCGATGACGTCGCCGGGCTCGAGCGTGAAGGCCTCGGACAACGACGAGATCAGCTCCGGAATCCGGAAGATGAGCTGGTCCGTGCTCGAGTCCTGCATCGTCTCCCCGTTGAGGCGCAGCTGGATGCGCAGCGCGTGCGGGTCCGCGATCTCGTCCTTCGTCGCGAGGAACTCGCCGAAGGGAGCGAACGTGTCGCAGGACTTGCCGCGCTGCCACTGTCCGTCGGCGAACTGGAAGTCGCGCGCGCTGACGTCGTTCAGGTTGACGTAGCCCAGCACGTGGTCGAGCCCGTTCTCCACGGCGACGTGGCTCGCTCGCTTTCCGACGACCACGCCGAGCTCGGCCTCGTAGTCGAGGTTCTCGCAGCCCTTGGGGATCCGCACGGTGTCGCCGGGGCCGCAGACCGAGGTCGAGAACTTCGAGAAGATCAGCGGGCTCTCCGGGATGTCCATCCCGGACTCCTCCGCGTGGTCCCGGTAGTTGAGGCCGATGCAGATGACCTTGCGCGGGCGCGGCACGGGCGCGGTCAGGCGCACCGCGGAGCGCGCGACGATCGCTCCGGAGGCCTGCATCGCGTCACGGCGCGCCGTGTCCGAGGAGACGGCGTCGACCAGGGCTTGCGCTTCCGCCAGCGCCGGGCCGTCGAGGTCGAACCAGTCGAGCGCATCCGCCGGAGCGGGAATGCCCGCGTCCTCGGAGAGGAAGTCGACGATGTGGTCGGAGTCGGACAGCAGGGCGCCCGGGTGCGGGACGCTGGCGCCGGAGCGCAGGAAGGAGACGATCTTCAAGGTGCGTCGATCAGGAGGACTTCGAGCTCGCGGGGACCGTGGACGCCGACGACGAGCGTCTGCTCGATGTCCGCGGTGCGGGAGGGGCCGGTGACGAAGGTCACCGTGCGGCCGGCCAGCCGGTCGTCCCGGAGGACGGCCAGCGCGTCGCCGAGGGCCGGGAGTATACAGCGCGCGTCGACCAGGGCGACGTGGACCTCGGGCAGCAGGGAGACGAGACGCGAGCGCTCCCGGTCGGAGAGCAGGACGAGCGTCCCCGTCTCCGCGATGGCGTAGGAGGCCGAGGTCACGCCGAGCTGCGCCTCGAGGAGCTCCTCGCGCGGCGCCGTCGAGGGCACGACCGTCACGCCCGGCCTGACCCTCGCGGCCTCGAGGGCGCGCTGGACGAGGGGCGCATCGGAGAC
>CAZDYS010000262.1:0-6063 GCA_964509445.1 uncultured Planctomycetaceae bacterium | reverse complement strand
CCCCGAGGCGACCTCGCTGGGCCGCTCCTACGCGCGCCGCCTGGCGGCGGCGGGGCGCTCGACGGACGCGGTGCGCGAGTACCAGCGGCTGGCGGAGGAGCGACCGCAGGAGAGCTGGCCGCTGCTCGAGGCCGGGACCATGCTCGCGGCGGCGGGAGAGAAGGGCGCCGCGCTCCGGCAGTGGCGCGCGGCGCTGGAGAAGCGACCGGAGAGCGTCGAGCTCGCGCTGGAGGTGGCCGAGGCGATGGAGCGCTTCGGATACCGGCTCGACGTGCGCGAGCTCCTCGAACGCACGCTGCGGCTCGCGCCGCGCGACCTGCGTCCGGTGCGCATGCTGATGCGCCACCTCGAGGAGTCGGGCGAGAGCGAGCGGATCCTCTCGCTGCTGCAGGAGGTCGAGCGCACGGCGAAGCGCCTGGGCGACGCCGACCTCCTGGAGGAGCTCTCCGACCTGTGGCGGGGACGCGACGAGCGCCGCCGGGGCCTTGCGGCCCTCGAGCTGGCGCTGGAGGCCGGCGGAGACCCGCAGCGCCTGCAGGCCCGGATCGCGAGCCTCGCGGAGGACGACCGGGACGTCTCTCGCGCGGACGCCGCGCTGCGCGCGCTCCTCGGCATGGCCCACGCGCCGGCCGAGCGCTTTCGGCTCACGGGGCAGCTGGTCGCGCTGCACGACCGCAACCGGCGCCTCTCGAACCTCGTCGCGGTCCAGGAACGCAAGGTCCGCGGGGGGTCGGGCGAGCTGGTCGATCGGCTGCTCCTGGCGCGCGCGCGCGCCGCCGCGACGCGTACCGCCGGCAACCGCGGGGACGCCGAGGCGCGCGCGGTCTTCGAGGAGCTCGAGGGGAACGAGGAGTCTGCCGAGGACGGGCTGCGTCACGCGGTCTGGCTCCACCGCAGGTTCGGTCGCTGGGAGCTCGCCCGCGAGCGACTGCTCCTCCTGCGCGAGCTCCACCCGGGAGACCCGGCCTTGCTCCAGGAGCTCGCGGGGCTCTACCGCAGCAGCGGGGACAAGCGCGCGCTCGGCGAGGTCTACGAGGAGCTCCTGGTCGCGCGACCGCAGGACGAGAACCTGCTGCGCCAGCTCCTCACGATGACGACCATCGACGGCGAGGCGCACCGTGGGCTCGCGCTCCTGAAGCGCGCCGCCGAGCTCGCGCCGGAGGACCCGTCCGTGCGTCTAGCGCTCGCGACCGGGCTGCTGCGGCTCGGCCATCGCGAGGACGCGCGCGAGGAGCTCCTGCCGCTCCTGCGCTCGGCCAGCAGCGACATCCGCACGCGCGCGGGCAGGTTCCTCGAACGAGAGCTCGCTCCCGCGCTCGTGCCCGAGGCGGAGATCCTCTCCCTGCGCAAACGCGGCGCGCTCGAGCCCTGGCGCTGCGAGCTCCTCCTGTGCGCCTCTCTGCTCGCGATCGAGATTCACGACTTCCAGCAGGCGAGCGAGCTCGCCGACGACCTGGCCCTGCGGTTCCCGCGCGAGGACGCGGTCCGCGCTCTGCGCGAGCGTCTGCGGGGGCTCACGGTCGCCAGTCTCCGGACGCCGCTCGACGAGGCGTTCGCGGTGGGGGCGAGCGGTCCCGCGGGCGAGGAGGCGCGGCGCACCCTCCGCGTCGTCGGAGCGCTTTTCGAGCAGGGGGAGAGCCGGCGCGCGCGCCAGGCGCTGGAGGGGCTCGAGGATCCGGTCCTGGCTGCCAACGCCTGCTTCGCGTTCGGTCGGCCACGGGAGGCGCTCGGTTTCCTGCAGCGGTTCACGCGGAAGGCGGAGGAGGACCCGCTGCCGTGGGTCCGCCTGGCCTGTGCGCAGCTCGCCGAGGGTCGCGTGAGCCAGGGTCTCCTGGCGCTGGACGTCGCGCTCGAGATCGCCGGTCAGCCCTGGCCGCTGGTCTGGTGGAAGGCGCGCTGGAAGGTGCTGCGCGGTTCGCGGACCGGGCTGCGCGAGACCGCGGAGCTGTTGTTCCAGGCCCTCGGGCGAAGCCGGGAGCTCGCCGCGACCTCCGAGGCGGGCCGTACCCTGCATCGCCAGCGCGTCGAGGCCCTGGCCGCGTTCCACGACGAGCATCGGCTCGACTTCCGGCGCGCGGCGACCCCGTTCGTGCTCGAGCACCCGACCGACACCGTGCTGCTCGACGAGCTGATGGCGCGCTTCACCGTGCGCGACGTCCGCGAGGCGCGCGACCTCCTCGACCGGATCCGGCGCACGACCCCGGACCCGCCGTCCGGCTGGGACCGGGAACGCTGGTGGAGCTACCTCGCGCGACACCGTGAGGCGTTCGCAGCGCCCGAGCGCGAGCGGCCCGGGCGCTGATGCGCCTCAGCGCGCGGCGGCGCGCACGAAGGCGACGAGCACGCGCTCGTCGCCGCCGAGGGCGGAGGAGAGGAGGAGCTCCCAGCGCTCTCCGGCGACCTCGACCTGGCCCCGGCCGGCGGCCCGCACGGTGCTCGGCAGCTCGAGCATCGCGTCGCCCCGGTAGTACCCCGTCGGGCGCCGGTCCTCGCTCGTGTCGAGCGGGTCGACCGGTGCCCAGAAGGCGGCCTCCGTGCGGCGCTGCTCGCGGGTCGAGGTGTGCAGCACGAGGTCGTAGGTGAGCGCGAAGGCACCCTCGGCGCTCCCGTCGGGCCGGCACCCGCAGGAGATCCCCTCGAACACGCTGCCGATGATCGGGTCCGCGATGGCGGCCGCCTGGGCGATCTCGACGTCGTAGTCCGCCAGGTACAGCCGCTCCTCGCCCGTGGACACGAACAGCGCGTCGCCCGCGCGCACGCAGCCCTTCGCGCCCAGGGACGCGGCGGCCAGGAACTCCTCGACTCCGGTGCCGGCCGCGAGCGCCGCGGCCCGCGCGGGAGCGACCAGGCCCAGGCGCAGGTCGAGCTCGACCGTCGGGCCGACGAGGCTCTCGTGGAGCGCGCTCACGCGCTCGCGGACCCGCGTGCGGAGGGCGGCGTCGCCACGCACGTACAGCGCGCTGCCGAGCGGGAGCAGCGCGCTCTCGGCCTCGAGGCTCGCGAGCTCCTCCCACAGGAGCTCGTGGACCGAGTCGGGGCTGAACAGCGTCTCCTCCTCCATCTGGCGCTCGAAGAACTCCTCGTCGAACTCCGGCAGGCCGCCGGACGGCTGCGTCGAGGCGAGCGACGGAGGCGCCAGGCGCAGCGGCAGCGTGACCAGCTCTCCCAGGGCGACGAAGGAGCGGTCCGCCGTGCGTTCCCGCCGCGCGCGGACGCGCAGCAGCCAGGCGGCGTCGCTCGCGTGCAGGCGCACGAGCAGCGCGCCTCCGTCCTCGAGCGCGGCGGAGCTCGTCGCCAGGGTGCTCGTCATGCGCGGCTGGTCCAGGGAGACGCCGCCGAAGGGCTCGAGCGGCACGCGCAGCATCTCGCGAAGCTCGCCGTGCCGTCCCCACAGGCGCACGGCGTGGCGTCCGTCCGGGCGCTCCTCGACCAGCACGCCCACGTCGTGTCCCTCCTGGAGAACCGTGACCTGCGGATCCGGCGTGGCCGCGTGCTGGGCGACCTCGACGTCGTAGTCGATCAGCGCCGCGCTGTAGGACGGACGTCCGAGGCGCGCGACGCGACCGAA
Organism: uncultured Planctomycetaceae bacterium; assembly: GCA_964509445.1. Lineage (GTDB taxonomy): Bacteria > Planctomycetota > UBA1135 > UBA1135 > CAZDYS01. The sequence goes on along the minus strand of CAZDYS010000262.1, from coordinate 2,495 downwards.
GCGCGTGCGCTCGGCCGCGTACTCGACGACCTCGCTGGCCGGGAGCAGCGCGTCGGTCTCGCTCGCGCTGAGCACGCTGGCCGTCGCGGGCGGGACGCCCTTCAGGAGGAAGAGCTCGAGGCGGACGTCGGCGAGGAGGTGCTCGGTCACCTCCGCGAGGATGCGGCCGGCCTCGACCTGCGTGGCCTCGGTCCCGTAGACCGACAGGAGGCCGCCGCGTTCCTCGGCGTAGACGCTCTGGTCGGGCCAGTCGGGGCCCAGGGCGTCGAGCAGGAGCGACGTCCAGCCGTAGTCGGGGATCGAGTCCCACTCCTCGCGGCGGACGTCCCAGGAGTCCGGCTCGAGCTCGTCCAGGAACGCGACCTCGAGATGGTGGCGCAGGTCGACGCCCTGCTCCTGGACCGTGGACTGGGTGAGCGCGCGAACGTCGTAGAACCGGAGAACCGGGTCCTCGTCCTGCGGGGGGCTGGCGAGTGCCGCGAGGAGGGTCAGAGAGAGGTGCATGGGCGAGCTGTCCTTCGAGAGGTGGGGGTCAGGACCATGTACTCGGGTCGGCGTCCCCGGTTACCCACCGGTCGTACACTGTGCGCGCGCCTCCCCGAACCCCCGACCCAGGATTGGCCCATGAAGCTCGACCGCCCGCTCGCCCTCGCTCTCCTCGCCCTGTCGCTCCCGCACGTCTGGTGCCCGGAGGAGGCCCCCTCCGCGACCTCCGCGCGCGCCCTCCAGGACGAGGCGCCCGGCTACGACGACACCCCGGTCCTCCCGGGGAGTACCTGGCGCGTGCACGATAAGGCGCGCCCGCGCCCGCGCCTCGTCGAGCCCGGCGAGGGCTCCCGCGCGCCCTCGGACGCCACCGTCCTGTTCGACGGGGTCGACCAGGCGGCCTGGAAGGGAGGGCCCTGGAAGATCGTCGACGGGGCGCTCCAGGTCGCGCCCGGGAGCGGAACGCTCGAGACGAAGGAGCACTTCGGGGACGTCCAGCTCCACCTCGAGTGGCGTTCGCCGGCGGAGGTCGTGTCCTCGTCCCAGGGGCGGGGGAACTCGGGCGTGTTCCTGATGGGGCGCTACGAGGTGCAGATCCTCGACTCGTTCGAGAACCCCAGCTACGCGGACGGACAGGCGGCGGCGCTCTACGGGCAGTTCCCGCCTGCGGTCAACGCGACGCGCGCGCCGGGGGAGTGGCAGACCTACGACATCCTGTTCCGCGCGCCGCGCTTCGAGGAGCAGCGGCTGGTGTCCCCGGCCGTGGTGACCGTGCTGCACAACGGCGTCGCGGTGCACCACGCGGTGAGGATGCTCGGCGCCACCAGCCACCGCACGCTGCCGTCCTACGCGGCCCACGCGGAGACCGGGCCCATCCGGCTGCAGGACCACGGCAACCCCGTGCAGTTCCGCAACGTGTGGGTGCGTCCGCTGACGCCGGCGGAGTAGCGCCTAGAGACCCTCGATCCCGTAGCGGTCCCGCAGCACGCCCAGGTGGTGCTGTTCGTGACCCGCGAGGAGCCACGGGACGCTGCGGACGACGAAGCGGTTGCCCTCGGCGACCCCGCTGCGCTCGAGCTCCTCGTCCGTGAGGTTCCGGAACAGGGAGAGCGTGGCGGCCCGCACCGTGTCCAGCTCGTCGAGGATGCTCGAGAGGGAGCGCGCGTCGAACGAGCTGGCCGCGTTGAAGGCGTTCTCCTCGAACCCCGACAGGGGGTCGGGGTGTGCGCGTGCGAACCAGTGCGCTCGGTGGGTGAACACGCGCTCGGCGTCGGCGATGTGCCCGACGAGCTCCTTCACGCTCCACTTCCCGGGCGCGTAGCGGAAGCTCGCGCGCTCCTCGTCGAGGGAGCCGAGAGCGCGCCGCGCGCGCGCGGTTCCCTGCTCGAGGACGCCGAGCACGTCGTCCCCCTCTACCCGGTCGGTGTAGGAGAGGAAGTAGGCGCTGCAGTCGCCTGCGGTCGGTCGCTTCATCGGTCGGACAGCGCTCCTCAGCGCTTTCTCTGCGTCTTCGCGGACAGCCGTCGTGCGCGCGACCGCCCACGTCCCTTCGTGGGCTCGTCCTCGAAGACCGCCTCCAGCGCGTCCTCGACGCGGGCCATCCACAGGAACCGCAGCTCGTCGCGCACGCGGCTCGGGATCTCCTCGTAGTCCTTCTTGTTGCGCTCCGGCAAGAGGACCGTCTCGATCCCCGCCTGGTGCGCCGCGAGCACCTTCTCCTTGATGCCGCCGACGGGGAGCACGAGCCCGCGCAGGCTGATCTCTCCGGTCATCGCGATCCGGCTCTTCACCGTACGGCCGAGAACCAGGGAGGCGATCGCGGTGAACATGGCGACGCCGGCGGACGGGCCGTCCTTCGGGATCGCCCCGGCCGGCACGTGCACGTGCAGGTCGGAGGTCGCGAAGGGCTCCTCGTCGATGCCGAGCTCGGCGGCGCGAGCCTTGACCAGCGTGAGCGCGGCGCGTGCGCTCTCCTTCATCACGTCACCGAGCTGACCGGTCAGGATCAG
>CAZDYS010000261.1:0-6133 GCA_964509445.1 uncultured Planctomycetaceae bacterium | reverse complement strand
CGCTCGACGATGGTCTTGGTGACCCAGGCGCCGATGCAGCCGAGCGCGCCGGTGAGGAAGTAGGTCTCGCTCATGAGAGGTAGAAGCGGGCGGCGTTGCCGCCGAAGAGGGCCGCGCGCTCGTCCTCTCCCAGAGGACGTGCGAAGTCGTCGACCAGGCCGAGCACGGTCGCGTAGTCCGGTGCCGCCAGGAGGCACACGGGCCAGTCGGACCCGAACAGCAGCCGCTCGGTCCCGAAGGCCTCCAGGGCGACCTCCAGGAACGGGCGGAAGTCGTCTGGCTCCCAGGCGTTCCAGCGCGCCTCCGTGACCAGGCCGGAGAGCTTGCAGCACACGTTGTCGCAAGCCGCGAGAGCACGGAGGTCGCGTGCCCAGGGGTCGAGCTTCCCGTGCGCCACGTCCGGCTTGGCCAGGTGATCGAGCACGAACGCCTGCTCCGGATGGCGCGTCACGAGCTCGAGCGCCGGCGCGAGGTGGCGCGGATGCAGCAGGAGGTCGTAGGTCAGACCGTGCGCGCAGAGCCGCCCGAGGCCGCGCTGGAAGTCCGCGCGCAGGCAGAACGCGTCGTCCGGCTCGTCCTGCAGCACGTGCCTCACGCCGACGAGGCGGCCGGCAAACTCCTCCAGCTCGCGCTCCACGTCGTCGGAGCACAGGTCCACCCAGCCGACAACTCCCGCGATCCGCGCCGAGGCCGAGGCCAGGTCCAGCAGGAAGCGTGTCTCCTCCAGGGACTGCCGCGCCTGCACGGCGATCGTCACGTCGACCCCGGCGCGGTGCAGCTCCGGAACCAGGTGCTCCGGCAGGAAGTCGCGCCGCAGCACGTCCATCTCCTCGGAGATCCAGCCGTACTCGCCGGGCTCGTAGCGCCAGAAGTGCTGGTGCGCGTCGATGCGTCGCGTCATGCGAGAGCTCCTCCCTCGCGGGCCCCCGGGTCCCGACCTCCGGAGCGCCGCGAAGCGATGCCCGTACGGCAGAGGTTCAGGGGGAAACGTGCCTCGCGCATCACGGCCGCTAGACTACCGCGCGTCGATCGGTTGCCAAGGAATCGCCATGCAACGAAAGCTCACCGCCCTCCTTCTCGCGCTCACCGCCACCGCCTGCTCCGACGGGGTCGACGCGACCGGGAGCGCCGACGCCGACCGGCTGCGGATCGCGATGATCCCCAAGGGCACCACCCACACCTTCTGGAACACGGTCAAGGAGGGCGCCGACCGCGCCGCGGAGGAGCTCGACGTCACGCTGATCTGGAAGGGCCCGCTGGAGGAGAACGACCGCGGACAGCAGATCGGCGTCGTGCAGCAGTTCGTCTCCCAGGGCGTGGACGGCATCCTGCTCGCGCCGCTCGACCACCGCGCCCTCGCGCGTCCGGTGCAGGCCGCGAAGGACGCGGACATCCCGGTCCTGATCTTCGACTCGGCGCTGGACGGAACGGCGGGCGAGGACTTCCTCGCGTTCGTCGCGACGGACAACTCGTTGGGCGGCAAGATCGCGGGCGAGGCGCTCGTCGAGCGGCTGGGCGAGGACGGCAAGGCGGTGCTGCTGCGCTACCTCGTGGGCTCCGCGAGCACCGACGAGCGCGAGACCGCGTTCCTGGAGGTCTGCCGCGAGGCGGGCGTCGAGGTGCTGGTCGACAATCGCTACGCGGGAGCGACGGTCGGCGACACGAAGACGACGGTGCTCAACATGCTGGAGCCGATCCGCGCCGCGGACGCCGTCTTCGCCTCGAACGAGTCGGCCACGCACGGGATGCTCCTCGCCCTGCGTCAGGAGGGACTCCTGGAGGACCTCGTGTTCGTCGGCTTCGACGCGTCGCCCCCGCTGGTGGAGGCCCTCGACGCGGGAGAGCTCGACGCGCTGGTCGTGCAGGACCCCCGCCGCATGGGTTACCTCGCGGTCCAGACCATGGTCGCCCACCTGAACGGCGAGACCGTCGAGCCCTTCGTCGACACGGGCGTCGTCCTGGTCACCCGCGAGAACCGCGGCGATCCCGAGATCGCCAGGCTGCTCGAATGACGGAGCTGGCGCTCTCCATGCGCGGCGTCTCGAAACGGTTCGGGGCGACGCACGCCCTGCGCGGCGTGGACCTCTCCGTTCGCACCGGCGAGATCCTCGGACTCGTCGGTGAGAACGGAGCCGGCAAGAGCACCCTGATGAAGATCCTGTCCGGCGCGCTGCGGCGCGACGAGGGCACGCTGGAGCTCTTCGCCACGGCCTACGATCCGTCGACTCCGCTCGAGGGACGCGCCCGCGGCATCGCGATGATCTACCAGGAGCTCTCGCTCGCGCCGCACCTCTCGGTGCGCGAGAACGTGCTGCTCGGCGTCGAGCCGCGCAGAGGTCCGTGGCTCGACCGCCGCGAGGCGCGGGCGCGCACCCGCCGGGCCCTGGAAGCCGTCGGCCGCGAGGACCTCGACCCCGAGCGTCGCGTGGCCGAGCTCACCCCGGCCGAGCAGCAGCTCGTCGAGATCGCGCGCTCGCTGTCCCTCGGCTGCCGCCTGTTCGTGTTCGACGAGCCGACCAGCAGCCTGACGCGCGCCGACGTGGAGCACCTGTTCACGTTCATCCGGCGCCTGCGCGCGGACGGACACGCCGTGATCTACATCAGCCACGCGCTCGAGGAGGTCGACGAGCTGTGCGACCGCGTGTCCGTGCTGCGGGACGGAGAGCTCGTGCGCACTCACGACGCGGGCCCCTTCGAGGCGGGCGCGCTGATCGCCGACATGGTCGGGCGCGAGGTCGACGAGCTCTATCCGCGCGGCGAGCGCACGCGCGGCGAGGTCGTGCTGGAGACGCGCGAGCTCGCGGGCATGCGGCTCCCGGAGCGGGCGACGCTCGAGCTCGCGCGCGGCGAGGTCCTGGGGATCTTCGGCCTCGTGGGCGCCGGCCGCACGGAGCTCCTGCGCGCCCTGTTCGGCCTCGACGCGATCCGCTCCGGCGCCGTACGCGTGGCCGGACGCACGGCGGACGAGGCGCTCTCGCCGGCGACGGCCTGGCGCTCGGGTCTGGGACTCGTGAGCGAGGACCGCAAGCGCGAGGGGCTCTGCCTGGATCGCTCGATCGCGGAGAACCTGTGCCTGCCGCGGCTCGATCGCGCAGGCGCGCGGCTGGGGCTGACGCGCGGCTCGGTCGCGCGTTCCGCGCAGCCCTGGATCGACGAGCTGGGTGTTCGCTGCGCCCAGGCCGGCCAGCCCGTGGGCGAGCTCTCCGGCGGCAACCAGCAGAAGGTCGCGCTCGCACGCCTGTTCTTCGCGGACTGCGACCTCCTGCTCCTCGACGAGCCGACGCGCGGCGTCGACGTGGCGGCGAAGGCCGAGATCTACCGCTGGATCGACGCCTGTGCGCGCGGAACAGACGGTCGTCCGCCGCGCGCGGTGCTGCTCGTGTCGAGCTACCTGCCGGAGCTCTTCGGGGTCTGTGATCGCCTGCAGGTGATGACGCGCGGCCGGCTCGGTCCCGCGCGCCCGATCGAAGAGCTCGACGAGGAGCGCGTGCTCGCCGAGGCCGCCGGACTCACGACCGAGGGGGCCGCGTGAACCCGGGTCGCCTGCTTCGCGCGCTCGGTCCCTTGATCGGGCTGCTGTTCACCTGGGCGCTGTTCCGCCTGCTGGTCGGCGCGGAGTTCGGCACCTGGTCGAACCAGAAGCTGATGCTGCTGCAGACCGCGGTCGTCGGCACGGCGGCGGTCGGAGCCACCTGGATCATCGTCAGCGGCGGCATCGACCTCTCCGTCGGTTCCACCATCGCGCTGACGACGATGGTGATCGCCCACCTGCTCGAGCGCGGCGCGCCGCCGACGCTCGCAGCGCTGGGCGGACTGGCGGCGGCCGCCGTCGTCGGGCTGTCGATCGGCGTGCTCGTCACCGGGCACGTGCTGCCCTACGCGATCAGCCTCCTGGGCGGCATCGTCACCGGTCGCCTCGCCGGCCCATGGGTCGGGATCGGGGTCGCGGCGGCCCTGGGGCTGGCGCTCTCGACCCCGCGCGCGCGGCGCTCGTTCCCGCGCCTGGAGCTGTCCCCGTTCATCGTGACGCTCGGCATGTGGGGGGCGCTGCGCGGGCTCGCGAAGGGGATCGGCGACAACCAGCCGATCTACCCGAGCGAGCTCGGCTGGCTGTCGCGCTCGATGCAGGAGGCGGACTCCGGTCCCTTCGCGCTGCTGGTGCCGGGCGTCTGGGTCCTTTTGGGAGTCGCGCTGGTCTTCGCGCTGCTGCTCGAGAACACCGTGTTCGGTCGCCACGTGGTCGCCATCGGTTCGAGCGAGGAGACCGCGCGCCTCTGCGGCGTGCGCGTGGAGCGCACGAAGGTGGGCCTGTACGCGCTCGCGATCCTGTGCGCGGGCATCGCCGGGGTCCTGCAGCTGGGCTATCTGTCGATGGGCGACCCGACCACCGCGATGGGCTACGAGCTGAAGGTGATCGCGGCGGTCGTGATCGGCGGCGCGAGCCTGACCGGCGGCGAGGGCTCCATCCAGGGGACGCTGGTCGGTGCACTGATCATGGTCGTGGTCGACAACGGCTGCACGCAGCTCGGGCTCGACAACTGGGTCCAGGACGTGGTCACCGGCGGGATCATCCTGACGGCCGTCGCGCTCGACCGCCTGCGGCACACCGGTCGCTCCTAGGCTCCCGTCCCCCGCACGCACGTGGCGGTCCCCGGAACACGCCGGTAGGCTGCGCGCGTGCGCATCCTGCAGCTCAACCACCGCTTCGAGGAGATCGGCGGCGCCGAGGTCTACTTCCGCTCCCTGGCGCGCTGGCAGCGGGAGCGCGGGCACGAGGTCGCGCTGTTCGCCGCTTCCCAGGAGAGGGCCGTCGACGAGCCCGACACGCTCGTGGTCGAGCGCCCGAGTTTCGACCTCAAGCGGCTGCTGGAGGATCCGGATCTCGACGGGCGCCTCGCCCGTTTCGCACAGGCCTTCCGCCCGGACCTCGTCCACGTCCACAACCTGTACTCGTTCCCGGCCGGGTTCGTGCTCGCGCTCGCGGCGCTCGAGGTCCCGATCGTGCAGACGGTCCACGATCTCTCGATCGTCTGCACGAACGGCTGGTGCGTGCTGCCGGACGGAGAGGTCTGCGAGGGAGGCCCGGGACGCAAGTGCCTGGAGCGCGGCTGCGAGAGCAACGCCCCCTACGACGCACGGCTGGTCCAGACGGCCGCCTTCCGCCTCGCGCTCCTGCGCACCTCGATCGCGGCCTTCGTGTCCCCCAGCGAGTTCGTCGCCGACCGCTGCCGGCGCTCGCGCCTCGGCCCGGTCGAGGTGGTCCCCTACTACGTCGATCCCGCGCTCTTCCCGGAGGAGGAGGCGCAGGCGCGCGACTCCAAGCGCCTGCTGTTCGCGGGACGCCTCTCGCGCGAGAAGGGCCTCCACACGCTGATCGAGGCGCTGCGCACGGTCATCGACCGGGATCCCGCCGCGACCCTGACCGTCCTCGGCGACGGCGACCAGCTCGCGGCGCTTCGCGCCCGTGTCGCGGAGCTCGGCCTGGAGAAGAGCGTCTCGTTCCGCGGAGCGCGGCCGCGCGCGGAGGTGCTGAGCGAGCTGCGGCGCTGCGCGGCCCTGGTCCTGCCGTCGGAGTGGTGCGAGAACTCCCCGGTCTCGATCTACGAGAGCCTGCTGGCGGGACTCCCGGTCGTCGCGACGCGCATGGGAGGGATCCCCGAGCTGGTGCGGGACGGCGTGACCGGACTGCTCGCGGAGCCCCGCAGCGCGGACAGCCTCGCGGAGCGCCTGCTGACGCTGCTGGGCGACGAGGCCCTGCAGGCGAAGCTGTCGGGGAACGCGAAGGAGCACGCGCACCGCTACAGCGACCTCGAGGCCCACCTCGCGCGGCTCGAGTCTGTCTACGCCGACGCGCGCGCCGGCTCGACCGGAGCCACGTCCGCCGACTGGGCGGACCTCCTCGCCTGCAGCCAGCTCGTGCAGACGCGCTACGCGGAGTTCGAGGACTGGGCCGGCTTCGGAGGTCGGCCGCGGCGCATGCTCGGCAAGCTCGCGGGAGGCCTGTTCGGGGCCCCGCGCAAGCCTGCCGGCGGCCGGCCCTGAGAGCTCAGCGCGCGAGCGAGCGCAGCTGGGCCCGGACCTCGGCCAGCTCCGCCTCGAGCTGTTCCACGCGCTGCAGCAGGCGACGGATGCG
>CAZDYS010000260.1:0-6139 GCA_964509445.1 uncultured Planctomycetaceae bacterium | reverse complement strand
GGTTCTCCTTCGAGTAGAGCTGCGCGCGCGACCGCCCGAAGCTCATCACGCCGCCGGCTCCGCCCTGGGAGCGCATCTGGCGCATGAAGATGAGGAAGACGATGAAGATCAGGATCCACGGCCCGACGTAGAGCAGCATCCACGTGAAGGGCGAGGTGCTGTCCCGCCAGAACGTGCCGCCGTTCTCCTTCGAGAGGTCGAAGCTCTGGTGCCGCACGTCCGCGCCGCGCGTCTCGAGCAGGCCGAGCATGCCCGCGAGGTCCGTGTCCTCCTGGAGGACGACGTTGAAGTGGAACGTGCCGGAGCGTGCCGGGAGGTCCAGGTCGTAGCCCGCGCGCTCCGAGGCGGCCGGCAGGATGGCGCTCACGAAGAGCCGCTCCTCCTGCTGCACGCGCGGGGCGGGCGACCGGATCGACGGGACCCGCTGCTCCTCGGCGGAGTCCGGTGCCGCGGCCGTCGGGGCAGGCCGCGGGGGCACGCGGTAGCCGGTCAGGCTGCGGGCCGCGAGGGGCTGGGCGAGGCCCTGCTCGACCAGGCTGGTCAGGCTCTCGGGGGTGATCGGGTGGTACTCCCGGATGCTCTTCAGCTCCTTGAACTCGGCCTCGCGGCTGTCGAGCGTCGAGAAGCTGACGTGGAACTTCGAGGGCTCCGGGTCGTCCGTCGGGCGGTAGGTGCCCGCGATCAGGTTCGTGTTCTTGTCGGTCCCCCGGTACTCCTGGGTGATCACCTTCCCGCTGTTCAGGTACCACTCGTACTGGTCCTGGCTCAGCTTGTCGGGCTGGTTGAACTTCTCGCCGCCGACCATCATCAGCACGACGACCAGCACCAACATCACGAGGAGGAAGGAGCCGAAGGAGCGCGAACGGCGGTTCTTGTCGAGGTCGGGAGCGGAGTCGGACATGGGAGGTCTATCGTCTATTCGCGCGCCTCCCTGCAGGGGGCGACCGCGAGAACAAACTACCTTAAGGGGGAGGCGAGTTCCTCGCGCGGGTCAGCGTTCGTCCCGCGCCGAGGCTGCTTCTCCCGGTTCGATCGCGGATTCGGCTCCGATGCCGAAGAGATCGAGAACCAGCGTCTGAGCCACGTATTCCACGGCTCGGCGACGGGCCAGGCTCTCGCTGACGAGGGCGCGCTCGTCCAGGGCATAGCCGCTCCAGACGTGCCGCTGGCGCGCGGGGACCACCACGTCGCCCTTGCGGTCGACCAGCTTCGCCTCGAGCACGAGCCGCAGCCCGGTCTCCGTGAGCTCGTTCTCGGTCGTGCGGATGCCGCTCCGCCGCCCGTAGGCCAGGATCCGGCCCTCGACGACGACGTCCGCGGCGGAGGGGGCCACCAGCGGGGCGCCGACCATGCCCGTGACGGCCTCGGACATCGCGTCCGAGAGGATCGGCTCGAGGTTCCGCTGCAGGAGGCCTCGCTCGGTCTCGAAGATCCGGACGCCGACCGTGCGGTGGCCGTCCGGCGCCGTGAGGCCGGCGCTCCAGCCGCAGCCGGCGAGCCACCCGCACAAGAGCACGACCAGGGTCCGCAGGCTCACGGGCGCGTCTCCTCGAGGAGCTCGACCTGCGGGAGGGGTCCCTCGGGAGCTTCCTGGGGCAGCTCCGCGAGCAGGGCGCGGGCCTCCTCCGCGGCGGCGGAGATGCCCGCCGCGTCCGCGATCCCGAGCGCCCGCTGGGCGTGGATACGCGTGCCGAAGTCGGAGCCGACGCGTCGGTAGTAGCGCGCGTGCACGAGGTCGTTCTCGGCGAGCCGCCGCTGCGCCTCGACGCGCAGGGCGCGCACCCACTCCTCGAGCTCGTGGTCCGGGTAGAGCCGCAGCCAGCGCTCGATCTCGGCCGCGGCCTGCTGCAGCTCGCTCCGGTCGTAGCTCATGCGGTGCAGTCGCTCCATGCGCAGGAACGGCAGCCGCGCCTCGGCGTGGATCGAGTAGGCGCTCCCGGGATGGTAGAGCAGGAGGTCCTCGAGCCGCTCGATCGCGTAGTCGAGGTCGAAGGTGTCCTCGTAGTACTGCGAGAGCTCGACGTAGGCCTGCGGGCAGGCGGTCGCGAGCGGGTACTGCACGACCAGGTACTCCAGGGCCGACACGCCGCGCTCGCGGTAGGAGAAGAAGAAGTAGTAGGTGGCGTCGTTCTGGATCAGCCAGATCCCGATCTTGCCCAGGACCTCGCCGGCCAGGGACCGTGCTCCGTGGTTGGCGAGCTCCCGGTCGACGTCGCGGATCTGCTTCCAGGCGCGCACCGGGTGCCCCTCGTCGAACAGCCGGTCGGCCGCCAGCACGCCCGCGGTCGCGCGCAGCGTGGGGGGGAGCTCGAGCTCGTAGAGCTCGAAGTAGTCGTCCGAGTCGTACCGCTCGCCCTCGGGGTCGTCGAACAGCTGGCCGATGGTCCTGCGCAAGAGGTCCTCGACCTCCACGCGCTCCTCCGGCGTGAGGCCGACTACCTCGCGCAGCTTCACCAGCCGCCGCACGCCGCGGTCGACCGCGGACCCGGCGACCTCCGTACGGGCCTCCCGCAGGTGCCAGGCGGCGTTGTCGCGGCCCACGCGACCGACGCCGTCGCCTTGCAGCAGCGCGCAGCTCGACAGGCCGACGAGCGCGGCGATCACGATCCAGAGCGGGGAGGTCCTCATCGGGCGGGGCGTCGTGCGCGTGGAGCCTCCACGCGCGGTCGCGTCTCGAGATGGTATGCCAGGAAGCGGCTGGTCAAAGCACCGACTCCCTCCGTTCGGTCCGCATCCAGCCGGATCCGCGCGAGGTCGCCCCAGTCCAGGCCGCGCAGGCTGTCGGCCACCTTGGCGATCCCCAGCGGGACCCGCTCGACCATCGGCCGCGCGCGGCGGCGTCCGCGGAAGCGCTCCGTCGAGGTGTGCTCCCCGAGGTCCGCCTCGCAGCGCGCGCACACGCGACCGCCCAGGGCGGCGGCGAAGCCCAGGGTCCGTTCCCCGGCCGCCGCGGGCTCGCCGCAGACCGCACAGTGGGACCAGGCCGGGGCGAGTCCGAGGCCCGCGAGGTACTTCAGCTCGAACACGGTCGTGACCAGCGCCGGGTCCGTGCGTCCGCGGTCGAGCTGGTCCAGGGCCGCCTCGAGCAGCGCGAACAGCTCCCGCTCCTCGTGCCCCTCCCGGGCCGCGAGGCGTGCGAGCTCCAGGGTGCGCAGGCCGGCGCGGTAGCGGTCGAGCCCGCGCGAGACCCCGCGCCTGCGCCGCTCGATCGAGCCCGTGCGGAGGTTGCCGAGGTCCTTGCCGGGGCTCCACCCGACGCTCAGCGTGTCGAACAGATCGAGCACGCCCGAGTAGGCGGACTTGGGCCGGTAGGCTCCGCGCGCGAGGACCGAGACGCGCCCGTGCTCCGGGGTCAGGAAGTGGCAGACGAGGGACGACTCGCGGAACCGGAACCGGCGCAGGATCAGCGCGCGGTCGGTGCGCGGGGGAGCGGGGCGTCGCCGTTCGGGGGTGCGGGGGGGCAAAGGAGAGCTCGCGGGGTCAGCCGACGTTCGTCAGCTTCTCCGCGAGCTTGTGCCCCGCGGGCAGCCGAAGCAACAGCTCCAGCACCCGACGGTCGTTCGCGCTCGTCACCTCGACCTGGACGCCGTCCCAGTGGAGTCGCTCGCCCACCTTCGGGAAGCGCCCCAGCTGGGCGAGCACGAAGCCCGCCAGCGTCTCGTAGTCCTCTTCCTCCGGGAACGAGAGCTCCAGCTCCTCGTTCACCTCGCTCACGCGCGTGCTGCCCTCGACCTCGATCGATCCGTCCGCGCGTCGCCGGATGGGCTCCGGGGCCGGTTCGCCGATCTCCTCGGTCATGTCGCCGACCAGCTCCGCGATCACGTCCGAGACGGTGACCACGCCCGCCGTGCCGCCGTACTCGTCGAGGACCACGGCGATCTTGCGCTTGGCCGTGCGGAACTCCTTCAGGAGCTCCGAGACGAGCTTGGTCTCGGGGACGAACCCGACCGGCTCGAGGAGCTCTCGCAGCGGACCGTCCGCCGGCGCGCCGCCCGCCGCGAGCCGGAGGATCTTGTGGGCGTAGGCGATCCCGACGATGTGATCGAGGTTCTTCTCGTACACCGGGATCCGCGCGTGCCCGCTCTCCGCGAACACGTTCACCAGGGCGGCGAAGCCCTCGTCGATCTCCACGGCCGTCATCTCCGTGCGCGGCGTCATGATCTCCGCCACGTCGACGTCGTAGAACTCGACCACGTTCTCGATGAGCTCGCGCTCCTCTTCCCGCAGGGGATCCGCGCGATCGGAGTCGACGATCACGTCGCGCAGGTCCTCGACGATGCTGCGGACGGCCTGGGCGGGTTCCGGGATGCGCAGGAGGCGCATCAAGAGCTTGCGCAGCCCGTCCAGCCCCAGGGCCAACAGGGCGAGCGGGCTCTGCAGCAGGTCGAAGCCGGGCAGCACCCGGCACAGGAGCCGGTCCGAGCGCTCTCCGGCCACCATGTGCGGCACCACCTCCGTGGCGAAGACCAGGAGCGGGACGCTGATCGCGAGCGAGACGCCCATCGGAGCCGCCGAGAAGTCCTCGCCCACCATCGCGAGCACGAGCACCACGAAGAGGATCTGGAACGAGATCGCGAGCACGCTGGCGCTCGTCGCGAGCTGCTCCGCCCGTCCCAGGAGAGGCCGCAGGCGCTCCCGATCCGCATCGCTCCCGGCCTCCTCGAGCACGCGATCCGGGACCGAGTGCAGCAGCGCGGCTCGGAGCACGGCGAAGCCTCCGGTCAGCACCAGGGCGACCAGGGCGAGCAGCGCGATCTCCCAGTCGCCGAGGGACGCGCTGAGGGGCAAGACGGCCGCGAGGGCCGAGGATTCTGGACCGTGCAAGGGACGAACGAGGAGTCCGGGGCCGCCGGGGAGCGACCGTCCGTCGATCCTAGCCCGCGGGGGCCGGGAGTTCGTGGGGAATCGGCGGAGCCCCGCGGGGCGCCACCTGCGTCTGGCTTCGGCCGCGAACGGGCCCGGGCCTGAGCGGATCCCGGGCCCCCGGCCCCGGCAGTGCGATCCCGCACATTGCCCCGCAGCCCGGAAGTGAGCGGTGCGGAGTCGCTCCGAGGGCTGCTCGCAGGGGCGCAGATCGGGGGTGTGCGATCGCGCTCGGCGCCTGCTGGAGGCCGCCTCGGGCAGCTCTAAGTCGTTTTGCAACAGAGGCTTCAAGCTCCTCGGCGGAAACCTCCCGGGGATCCTCCGCTCCGGTACGGCCGGTGAAGAGGGAGCGGCGATGACCGCCACAGCCTGGACCCTCGTTTCCCCTGCTTCCCTCGCCCCGGACCCCCTCGCGCGCCTCGCGGGTCGCAAGCGCGTCCTGCGGGCCCTGACGGAGCGGGGCGTCGCCCTGCAGCGAGACGACCGCGAGACCGAGGACGAGTACGAGAACCGCCTCGGGACGCGGCTGATGGCGCTCTTCCGCGACACGCGGGACCCGGAGAGCTTCGAGGCGCTCTACAGCTTCGCGAAGCCCGCCGTCCAGCAGTGGATCCGGGCGCTGCTGCACCGCGGCCTCGCGCACCTGGATCCCGCGGAGCTCCTGCAGGACACCTTCGTGAACGTCTATCGCTACCCGAGCGCCTTTCGCGAGGAGCACACCGGGAGCTTCCGGGTCTGGGTCCGCACGATCGCCGGCAACCTCATCCGCCGCGCGAGTGCGCCGCGCGGGCGGGTGCAGTTCCAGGAGCTCCCGGAAGGTCTCCTGGAGCCCGAGGACCAGCGCGAGAACCCGGCGCGGCTGGCGCTGGCGGAGGAGCAGGAGCACCGCCTGCGCGGCTCCTGGATGCTGTTCCTCGCGCACTACGCCGAGGCCTTCGAGACTCTCTCCGAGCGCGACCGCCGCACCCTGGAGCTCGTGGAGGTCCAGGGTCTCGGGTACGAGGAGGCCGGGCGCGTGCTCGGGGTCGGCCGCTCGAACATGAAGATGATCGTGTTCCGCGCCCGCAAGCGCATCGCGAAGCGCATGCGGATGGCGATGAACGCGTCGGTCTTCGCGCCGCGCCTGGAGCTGGAGCGCGAGGCGGGCTGAGTCCGCCCGGCTCCGAGGGAGGCCAGCTTCCCGCGGGGGAGACCTGCGGAGCTCCGTCGCTAGACTCTGGCGCGTGACTCCTCCGCAGACGCGAACCTCCGTCGACCTCCTCGTCACCGGCGCGGC
>CAZDYS010000259.1:0-6142 GCA_964509445.1 uncultured Planctomycetaceae bacterium | reverse complement strand
TGGAGGCCGCGGGGACCGGGGAGGCGGACGCGGACGCGCCGGACCCCGGGAGGGCGGGCCCCCCGGCGCTCGGGAGCACGAGCAGCGCCCAGGCCCGTCGGTCTCCGTAGCGTCGATCCAGGTCACCGCGCAGGTGATCCAGGCCGCGCTTGAGCTGACAGCGGATCGTTCCCTGAGGACGCTCGAGGCGGTCCGCGATGTCCGCGATGGAGACGTCGTCGAGATAGCGCAGCTCCACGACCTCGCGATAGGGCGCGGAGAGCCGACCGACCCGACCGCGCAGGTCGTCGAGGAAGGCGGTCTCCTCGAACGCCTCGAAGGTCGAGCGCTGACGGTCCGGTGCGGCGACGCGCTCCTCGCGCACGGTCCGCGCCCGGTCGCGTCGGTAGAAGCGCGAGGCGGCGTGGATGGCGGCGACGCGGAGCCAGCCGCGGAAGCGCGCGAAGTGCTTCGGCGGGCTCTCCAGAGCCGACAGCACGACCTCCTGGACGAGGTCGTCCGCGTCGTGGTCGTTGGCGGCGAGCTTGCGCGCGAGGCCCCTCAGGAAGTCGTAGTGGGCATCGAGCTCGTCGGAGACGAAGGGTGTCGACTGCATCGCGAGCTTCATCGGGGGGTCGAGGCGACCCGCCGACGATTCCGTTGCAACCAATGCTAAATCCCGGATCGCCGTTCGGGGAACCCCGCTCGCAGGGCCCTGGAACGGCCCTGCGGGCCGCCAGAGCGTCCTCGCGGTCCGGAATCCGGGGCCTGGGCCACCGCAGGGGCCCGGCCAGAACCGGTTTCCCCCCGCCGGGCCGGCTCAGAGCTCCTTCAGCTCCGCGACCATCTCCTCGAGGAACTTCTTCGCGTCCCCGAAGCACATGAGCGCGTTGTCCCGCTCGAACAGCGGGTTCTTGATGCCGGCGTAGCCCGCCGACAGCGACCGCTTCACGACGAAGACCGTCTGGGCCTCCCACACGTTGAGCACCGGCATGCCGGCGATCGGGGAGTTCGGGTCCTCGACCGCCACGGGGTTCGCGACGTCGTTCGCGCCGAGCACGATCGCGACGTCCGTCGTCGAGAAGTCGCCGTTGATGTGGTCGAGCTCGAACAGCTGCTCGTAGGGCACGTCGGCTTCCGCCAGGAGCACGTTCATGTGCCCCGGCATCCGACCCGCGACCGGGTGGATCGCGTAGCGCACCTTGCAGCCCTTGCCCTCGAGCACCGTGGCGAGCTCGCGCACCTTGTGCTGCGCCTGGGCGACGGCCATGCCGTAGCCCGGGCAGATGATGACCGAGGTGGCCGAGTCGAGGATCATCGCTGCCTCTTCCGGCCCGGCCGACTTCACGTTGGTGTACTCGTCGGCTCCACCGCCCCCGCCGGACTCCTCGCCGAAGGTCGCGAACAGCACGTTCGCGAGCGAGCGGTCCATCGCCTTGCACATGATCTGCGTCAGGATCAGGCCCGACGCGCCCACGAGCGACCCGGCGACGATCAGCAAGTTGTTCTGCAGCACGAACCCGGTCGCGCAGGCGGCGAGACCGGAGTAGGAGTTCAGGAGCGAGATCACGACCGGCATGTCCGCTCCGCCGATCGGGACGACCAGGCCGATGCCGAGCACGAGCGAGATCGCGACCAGCACGTAGAAGGACACGGCGATCGGGCTGGGGCCGGAGGCCGTCAGCGCGGCGACCACGAGCGCCAGGCAGACCGCGGCGAGCAGCCCGTTGAGCCCCTGCGAGCCGATCGGACCGAAGCGGTTCTTCCAGATCTTGCCGGAGAGCTTCCCGAACGCGATCAGGCTGCCGGACAGCGTGACCGAGCCGATCAGGATCGACAGCGCGAGCGCGATCGTGAAGTCGACTCCCTTGGCCTCGGCCATGCCGACCTCGCCACCGGCGCCGGTGAAGCGCGCGAGCTCGGCCAGCGCGACGGCCGCCGAGGCGGCGCCGCCGAGGCCGTTGAAGAACGCGACGAGCTCGGGCATGCCGGTCATCTGCACGCGCACCGCGAGCAGGAGGCCGATCACCGTTCCGAGCGCGACGCCTCCGCCGAGCACGATCCAGCTGACGTCGCCGCTGATCACGATCAGGGTCGCCACCACGGCGATGCCCATTCCGAGGGCCGCGAGCGCGTTGCCGCTGCGCGCGGTCTTCACGCCCGAGAGGCGCTTGATGCCGAGGATGAAGATCAGCGCCGAGACCATGTAGAGGATCTCGATCACCGAGGCCGGCAGGACGGCGAACGTCGTCATCGTGCTAACCCTTCTTCTTCGGGCCGAACATGCGCAGCATGCGGTCCGTGACCAGGAACCCGCCGACGACGTTGATCGTCGCCATCGTGATCGCGAGGAAGCCGAACACCTGGCCGAGCACCGGGTAGCCGGTCCCGGCGCAGCACAGCGCGCCGACGAGCGTGATGCCGGAGATCGCGTTCGCGCCGGACATCAGCGGCGTGTGGATCGTGGGCGGCACCTTGGTGATCAGCTCGAAGCCGACGAAGACCGCGAGCAGGAGCACCCAGATTCCGACGACGAGGAACGAGAGCTCCGAGCCGTCCTCGGCCGGAGCGTTCGCCTCTTGGACGAGGATCGCGAGGGTCATCATGAGGTCGGCTCCGCTTCGGTCGCCTCGGGTTGCTCGGGAGCTTCGGGCTGGGGTTTCGGCGGCGGCGGCTCGCCGAGGAGCTCCGCCGTGCGCTCGTGCACCACCTTGCCCTCGTGGGTGAGCATGCAGCCCGCGATCACGTCGTCGGCGTGGTCCAGGGCGAGCGTGCCCTCGTCGACGAAGGGCTTGAGCAGGTTCAACACGTTCTTGGCGTAGAGCTCGCTCGCGTGGCGCGGCACCGTCGCGGGGATGTTGGCGACGCCCACGATCGTGACGCCGTGGCGCTCGACGACCTGGTCTCGCTCCGCCAGCGCGCAGTTGCCGCCCGACTCGACCGCCATGTCGACGATCACCGAGCCCGGAGCCATGGACTTCACCATGTCCTCGGAGACGAGGACCGGGGCCTTCTTGCCGGGCACCTGTGCCGTCGTGATCACCAGGTCCGCCTCGGCGACGCGCTTCGCGACCTCCTCGCGCTGGCGCGCGAGGAACTCCTCGGACTGCTCCTTGGCGTAGCCGCCGGCGTCCTCCTGGTCCTCGGCACCGGGCACCTCGATGAAGCGCCCGCCGAGGCTCTCCACCTGCTCCTTGACCGCCATGCGCACGTCCGTCGCCTCGACCACGCAGCCGAGCCGGCGCGCGGTCGCGATCGCCTGGAGCCCGGCCACGCCGGCTCCGAAGACGACCACCTTGGCGGGCGGCACGGTACCGGCGGCGGTCATCAGGAGCGGGCACATCTTGCGCATGTGCGTCGCCCCGAGGAGCACGGCCTTGTAGCCCCCCACCGTCGCCT
This sequence comes from uncultured Planctomycetaceae bacterium, assembly GCA_964509445.1. Lineage (GTDB taxonomy): Bacteria > Planctomycetota > UBA1135 > UBA1135 > CAZDYS01. The sequence continues at coordinate 2,764 of CAZDYS010000259.1, read as the reverse complement.
GGGACGAGAGGGCGTCCATCGACTGCGCGCGCGTGATGCGCGGGACCAGCTCCATCGCGAGACAGGTGACGCCGCGCTCCTTCAGCGCAGCGACCACGTCCTCGTTGCGCGCCGCCTGCACGTGCGTCACGACGACGGCGGAGCTCTGCACTCCGGCGAGCCGCGCCGGTTCCGGCGGGCCGACCATCATCACGAGGTCCGCCTCCCCGGCGGCGTCGTCCACCAGCTGGGCGCCGGCGCTCTCGTAGTCCTGGTCGGAGAAACCCGACGCGGCACCGGCACCGCGCTGGACCCGAAGGTCCAGTCCGAGGGAAACCAGCTTCTTGGCCGTCTCCGGTGAAACGGCGACCCGGGTCTCGCCCTCTCGGGTCTCGAGGGGAACAAAGGCGATCGACACGGGCGGGAGCGTAACAGCGCCGCCTGCAAGTTGCAGGAGGCTTCGCGAGCTTCATCGGATCGCCGGCCCCGCCCGGGTAGGATTCGAATGCGATGGCGAAAGGCGAACGCAAGAAGGCGGGCTGGGGAACGCGGATCCTGGTGCTGCTCGCGGTGGCCCTGGGGCTCCTCCTGGCCCTGGAGGGGGCACTGCGCGCGCGGCAGTGGCTCAAGTACGGCACGTTCTCGGCCACCTTCTACGAGCTCGAGACGCACGCCGCCTCGGGCCTCGAGATCCCCAAGCCCGGCAGCTCCGTCGGGACGGTCCAGGTCAACTCGCTCGGGTTCCGGGGCGCCGAGATCGAGGACCCCAAGCCCGCGGGGCGCCTGCGGATCGCCTTCCTGGGCGGCTCCACGACCTATTGCGCGGAGACCTCCGGGCTCGAGGCCACCTGGCCCCACCTCGTGACGGAGGGGCTCCGGGAGGCCTTCCCGGGCGCGGATCTCGACTACGTGAACGGGGCCGCCGGGGGCTACTCGACGAAGCAGTCGCTCCTGAACCTGCAGCATCGCGTCGCGCCGCTCGACCCGGACGTGATCGTCATCTACCACGGCACGAACGAGCTCACCCAGGACAGCCGGGAGAAGGCCGCCCAGCTCGGGCTGTTCGACCCCCAGGTGCTGGAGCAGGACGCGCTCGGCGAGATCTCGCTGGCCTGGTATCTGATCCGCAAGAACGTGCTGGCCCAGAAGCGCAAGAGCGCGAGCGTCGGCGGGGAGCGGCTCGAGGTCGACCCCTCGACCTACTCCGCACCGTTCGGCACACGGCTGCGCGCGCTGATCGCCGAGGCGCGCAAGCACGCCGCGCGCGTCGTCGTGGTCACCTTCAGCCACCGCGTGCGCGCCACCCAGAGCGCCGACGGACGGCGCGAGGCCTCCGCCTCCTCCCTCTACTACATGCCCTACATGACGGTGGACGGCGTGCTCGCGGGCTTCGAGGAGTACAACGACCTCATCCGGGAGGTCGCGGCGGAGACCGACGTGCTCCTGGTCGAGGGCGAGGACGAGATCCCCGGGAACGCCGAGCACTTCGCGGACTCCGTGCACCTCACGGACGCGGGCTGCGCGCTGCAGGCGCAGCGCGTGCTCGAGGCCATGCTCGCGGACGAGCGGCTGCGCGAGCTCCTCGGCGGCGGCGGCGGGGCCTAGCCCAGACCGCTAGCTCGAGAACAGGTGGTCGTTCTCCGGCCCCCAGCCGGTGAAGGCCAGGAGCGGCACCAGGCGCAGGACCTCCGCCCGCATCCCCTCCGCCGCCACGGGCTCGAGGGCGGGACCGCGGTTGCCGGCCGGCGCGGGCCAGCGGCGCTCGACCGTCAGGCGGTGCTCACCCGGCGTGTAGTAGGAGAGGAACTCCTCCAGCCGGTCCACCGTGAGCTCGCCGCAGCGCCACTCGCCCTTCCAGTCGTCGATGCGCAGGAGGAACCCGTCGAGGCGGTTCAACTCCTCCAGCCAGCCCCGCAGCCCCGCCTCGGAGCGCTCCACCTTGTTCTTGAGGTTCTGTCCGTCGTACCAGCCGTCCGGGTGGATCCGCAGGCTGACCTCGAGCGCCTCCGCCTCGACCGCGAGGCACAGGTAGGCGTTCTTGTAGGCGGCGTCCAGGTCCTTGGCGAGCTCCGCGCCCAGGACCGACTTCAACTTGCGCTTCTCCGCCTTGGAGCGCGTCACGTAGGCCCAGATCCGGCGTACGCGGTTGCCGTTGAAGGCGTGCGGGTTGTGGATGCTCGTGCGGCACTCCAGACCGGCCTCCTTCGCCACGGCCTTGCCCAGGGTCAGCAGCTTGCGCCGCAGCATCAGGCGCCGCGCGTTGGCCTCGGGGTTGGCGCACATCGCATCGGAGAGACTGACGAAGTCCTGCTCCTCGAAGCACACGCCTCCTTGGAGGGGCTTGGGCTCGGGGAGCTTGGCGGCATTTTGAGACATGAGCGAACCGGTCGGGCGAGACGCGCGAGGGAGGGAGGTGCGCGGCTAGGATAGGACCTCGGGACGAGACTTCCTCCGGTGTCGTCCAACTCCCGGACGGACCGTCCGTCTCTCCCCCATGCGTTTCGCCCACTTCCAGTTCGACCCCAAGACGGCCAAGCTCGGCGACGGCCCGTCCAGTGAGGTCTACCGCGCCACGGACACGCGGCTGGGGCGGACAGTGGCGCTGAAGATCCTGCGGCCGCACGTCGAGTTCGACCCGGCCGCCCGGGAGCGCTTCGAGCGCGAGGCCAAGCACACCAGCAACCTCGCACACCCGAACATCGCCACGATCTACGAGTACGGCGCGGACCGCGGCACGTCCTACATCGCGATGGAGTTCCTCGAGGGGCGCCCCCTCGACAAGATC
>CAZDYS010000258.1:0-6149 GCA_964509445.1 uncultured Planctomycetaceae bacterium | reverse complement strand
GGACGCGTGATCGCGGACCAGAAGGAGCGCGGCTTCGAGGTCTGGAGCGACGAGCGCTTCGACCACGTCAACCCGTACTTCTTCCAGGTGCTACCGGACCCGGTGACCGCGCGTCCCTCCGTCGAGGGCTACGGTCCCGAGAGCCTGCGTTCGTTCCTCCGCCTGCACGACGACCGCGAGGCACGCGCCAGCGACTCGCTGCCCTGGGCACGGCAGGCACTGCGCACGGACCACGTGCTCGACCTGGTGCGGATCAGCGTCGAGAACGGCGGCGCCTGGGTCGACGCGAGCTCAGTACCAGCGCCACAACAGCGACTGTAGCGCGACCTGGATCTCGGCGTCCTCGAGGCGGCTCGCGACGAGCTTCAGACGCGGGGCGACCACGCGCGAGGGTCCGATCTTGGCCGCACGCTCAGCGGCGTAGAGCAGCTCGAGCCCGCTCTGGGCGGCGCCCTCGCAGAGCTCCAGCAGGCGCTCGCGCACCGCGGCCCGCTCCTCCGGGGCGCGGGTCGAACAGGCCGCCGAGAGCAGGTCGATCCTGCGCAGGGGATCCGTCTCCACCGCCAGCTGGTCGAAGAGCCAGCGCCGTCCTTCGGCGCCGGTGTTCGAGGCGTGGATCATCAGCCACTCGTGCGTGCGGAGTCCCTCGAGTGTCGTCAGCTCGGTCTCCGCCAGGGCGGTCTCGCGCAGGAACCGGGCGGCCTCCGGGAGCTGGACCAGCCCGATGGCCTTGAACGTGGCCAGACGCTCGTCCAGCGGGCGGTGCGACTCGAGGTCGTGGACCTCCATGAGCCGCTCGAGAGCGCGCTTCGAGAAGGCCGGGTCCTTCAGCGGTTCGCGCAGCGCGCGCAGGGCGCTCCCGAGGCGCTTCGCGTTGTCCCCCAGCATGGAGATCGCTTCCGACAGCGCCGGCTCGTAGCCGAGCTCGCACAGGACCTTCAGCGCGTGCGCACGCACCTCCGGGTCCGCGTCCGTCAGCGCGGTCGCGACCCACTCGAGCTGCTGGGGGTCGTGCTCCTCCTGCCGCAGGATCGCGTCGATCGCCATGATCTTGACGTTGGCGTCGGTCTCGTCGAGCAGCGCCGGTTCGAGCAGCTCCGTGTGCCCCGCGTCCCCCAGCGCGCGCGCGGCGAGGATGCGCTCCGAGGGATAGGTCCCGTCGAGGCTCGCCCGCAGGAACGCGATCGCCTCGGGGACGCCGGCGCGCGCGGCCGGCGTCGCGACCTGCAGGCTCTTGGGATGCGAGAGCTCCTCGTAGAGCGCGGCGCAGGCGCGTCCGACGTCGTCGTCGTCGACCTCGCTCAAGTGCGCGCAGAGGTTGATCCAGAACGGCTGGTACTGCTTCTCCTGCAGCCAGGCGACGCCCAGCGCTCCGGCGCGCGCCGGATCCGCGAGGAACATGGCGCGCAGGTAGAGCTTGCGCAGCTCGGGCGGCTCCGCCTCGCTCTGGAAGCGGAACGCCAGGAGGTCGAAGTCCTCCGGGCGCGCGTGGTGGGCGACGATGGCCAGCATCGCGCGGTTGCGCACCGACTCCATCGGGTGGTCCAGGGCGCGCAGGAGGAGCGCGTGGGCCTCGTCCGTCGGGTTGCGCCCCACGGCGTCCAGTGCGTTCTCGAGGTAGGCGCTGAGGAAGGCATCGCTGAAGCTCTCCTCGAACAGGCGCCGGAGCTCGACGGCCGCGGGCTCCCCGAGGTCTCCCAGCTCCTCCTTCGCACGCTTGAGTGGATCCCCCCCACTGGTCTTCAGCTTCTCGACCAGCACGGGGATCATGTCGTCGACGAAGCGATCGTAGAAGCCGTGCTGCTTGCCGAGGACGAGCAGCGGGGCGATGCGCTTGTCGGAGCGCAGCGGGTCGGCCGCGGGCTCGGCGATCTCCTCGGAGCCGCAGCTCACGAGGGTCACGGCGGCGAACAGCAGCGGGAGCGAAGGGGCGAAGAGGCGCATGGAGGGCGACGGCCGGTGGTCCGTCTAGCCGCGAGGATAGCGAGCGTAACGCTCGGAAGTCCTCAGGGAGTCTCTTCCTCGAGGCGCGGGTCCAGGCGCCCCTCGGCGTGCTTCAGCTTGACCAGCGCCTTGGCATAGGCCGCTCGGGCGGTGACCTCGTCGGACTTGGCCGTGGCCAGGGTCTCCTGGAACTCCAGGACCTGGAACGTCGTGGAGAGCCCGATGTCCATGCGCACGAGCTCCGCGTCGAGCTGCTTGGAGGCCAGGGCGGAGCTCTTCTGCGACGCCAGCAGCGCTCGCGAGCGGTAGTTCAGGTCGCGCACGGCCGCGCGCACCTCGGCCAGGATGTCGAGCTCCTGACGATCGAGCGCGATGCGCGCCTGGCGCACGGAGGCGCGCGCCGCGCGGCGCGCGTAGGAGGCGGTGCGGTTGCGCAGCGGGAGGCTGAAGTCCAGGGACGCGGAGTTCGTGGGGAAGTCCCAGCCGGAGGCCTCGGAGAAGGACTCGTCCGGGTCCGAGTCGAAGCCGTTGCTGGTCGAGCTCAGGCTCAGGTCCAGCTGCGGGAGGCGGTCCGACTCGGTGCCCTCGAGGCGCACCTCGGCGGCGTCGATCTCGTGACGCCGCTGCCACAGCTCCGGGCGCGCCTCGACCGCCAGCGCGAGGGACGAGCGCCAGTCGGTGGCGATCGCGTCGTCGACGTCCGGGAGCGGCGTGAGCGGGTCGATCGGCCAGTCCCAGCTCGCGAGGAACTCCTCCACCTCTCCGGAGGGCTTCTGGAAGATCGCGCGCCGCAGCGTGTCCTCCGCCTGGCGCAGGTTGAACTGCGCGTTCAGGAGTTGCTCGTTCTGCTGCGCGACGGTCGTCTCCGACTGCAGGATGTCGACCTCCGTGCCGGCGCCGAGGTCGAGGCGCCGCTGGTCCTGCTCGAGCTGCTTCTCCGCGCGCTCCAGCGCCAGGAGCCGCACGCCCACGAGCTCGATCGAGCTGACCAGGTCCCAGTAGGCCCAGTAGACGTCGAGCACGAGCTGCTGCCGCACCTGTGCCTCGGTCGCCTCCTGCCGCGCGAGGTCGATCTCGCGCTCGCGCTGGGTCGTGGTCGCGTAGCGCTCCCAGGCGCCGCGCAGGAGCGGCTGCGTTAGGGTGAGCGAGAGCTGGTCGGTGGTCGACGTGTCGAACAGCGAGAACTGGTTGTTCGTCTGGTCGTTCGAGTGGAACCAGGAGAGGTCGATGGAACCGCCGGTCGTCAGCGGGAAGTTGAGGCCCGCCTGCAGCTGGAGGCTGTCGTCCTCGATGACTTCACCACCGGACAGGTCACTGGTCGCTTGCTGCTCTTGCTCCCGCGCGGTCCCGGTGGCGGTCAGCACGGGGTCGAAGCTGCCCCAGCTGCCCAGCGCGTTGAAGCGCGCCACGCGGGTGGCGAGGCCTTCGGACTCGAGGTCCAGGTTCTGCTCGAGCGCGATGCGCACGGCGTCCTCCAGGCTGAGCTGCAGGATCCGCTCGGGCGGCTCTTCCTCTTGCTCCTGTCCGGAGGCGGGTCCGGCCAGCGCGAGCGCCACGAAGACGCCCTGGGCGAGGGCGCGTGCGAACGAGTGGCGACGACTCAGGGGTCCGGTCATGGGTCGGGAGTCTAGAGCCAGCGCCCGAGGTCGGCCACCGCCCTCCCGAGCGGAACCCAATCCATACCCCTCGGGCGGCCCGAGGTCGCGAGGACGGGGCCTGGTGCTCCGGTCGCCCGCCGGGCGCCCGGGGTCAGGGGCGTCGCGCCGCGAAGGCCTCCGCCGCTGCGGCGGAAGGCAGTCCCCCACAGGCCTCGACCAGGTCGGCGCACCAGGCGGCGGAGAGCGGGAGGACCAGGGAGCGCCGGAGGGCCAGCGGGCTCTCCGCCTCGGGCACCTCCTCGTCGAGGAGTCCCTCGCTGCGTGCGCGCTCGAGGGTCGCCGTGCGCAGGCGCGCGAGAGCCCCGGGAGGCGGCCCGTCGCGCTCGAGGCGGTACAGCAGCGGGTCCAGCTCCGGCGAGCGCACGGCCTCGAACAGGAAGCGGTCCAGCAGGAGCTCCGCGAGCAGGACGCGCGCGAGCGTCGTCCCGTCCTGCCATGTCGCTCGTTCGTCCAGCCAAGGTGTCCACGCGCGTTCCGCGAGGTACCGGCTACGGGCCGCGAGCAGTTTGCTTTCCAGAGAACCGTCGTTCGTCGGGATCGGCGGGCCGCTCGACGTCGCGAGGACCCAGCGCGCGCGGCGGCGCGCGTTCTCGTGCTCGAGCGCGGTGTGCCGGACGGTGCGCGCGGGGTCGGCCTCGTCCTCGACCGGGTCCGCGAAGGCGGCGTCCTCGTCCGTGCGCGGGAGCTCGAACTCGATCCGCGTGCGCGGCGCGGTGCGCTCCTTCCAGGCGAGCATCCCGAGCACCGGGACGATGCACAGGTGCAACAGGACGCTGGCGGCCAGGATCCGCAGGGCCGCGGAACTCCGCAGCCGGTCGCGCAGGAACCGTCCGACCAGGCGCAGCTCGCCGCGGACCGAGAGGTCCTCTCGGGTGGTGCGCGTGAGGACGCGCTCGACGAGGGCTTGCTCCCGCTCGGCGGACCAGTCGCTGGTGTCCTCCAGCGAACGCTTGGAGAGCTCGAGGAAGCCGAGCAGGTCGCGCGACTCCGCGCTCTCGTCCACGTCGCCCTCGAGCAGGCGCTCCAGGCGGTCTTCGTCGATGCGGCGGCTCACGCGAGGCCTCCTTGGGGATCCGTGTCCTCTTCGCCGAGCGCCACGCGCAGCTTGCGTACGGCGTGGAACATGCGGGACTTCACGGTCCCCACGGGGATGCCGAGGATGCTCGCGATGTCGGCGTAGCCGAGCTCTTCGACGACGCCGAGCTCGAACACGGCCCGGTGCGCGTCGGGGAGCCGACCGAGCGCCTGCCGGAGACGTCCGGCCTCCTCGTGCTCGCTGAGGTGCTCGAGCACCGCGCGCTCCGGGGAGGGACGCTCCTCGACCGGAGCCGGCGCGTCGTCCGCCGACACCGTGCGCCGCGACGCGCTGCGGCGACGGGAGTCGATCCACGCGTTGCGGGCGACGCGCATGGCGAGCGCTCCGAACCGCTCCTGGGCTCGGTAGTGCTCGGCGTGGTTGTAGAGCTTGAGGAACACGTCCTGGGTGAGGTCCTCCGCTTCGTGGAGCGTGGCTCCCTGGCGGCGGAAGAACGCGAAGAAGGCGCGCGTGTGGGTCCGGACGAACTCCTCGTAGGGCGCCGGATCCCCCTCGCGGAGGGCTACCAGCGGGTCACGAGCAAGATCCCAGTCGGCCATCACGGCCGCTCTTGAACGGGAGCGCTCCCCCGCGGTTCACCGGATTCCGGAGAAGAGCCCCTCGCATGTTCCTCCGGCGGGGTCTCCCGCGGACCCGGCGGAGGCTCCAGGGCTGCCAGAGCACGCTGCGAGGCGCCTCCACGGGCCTCCAGGACCAGGAGGCGCTCGGTCGGTGTCCGGTGGGACAGGCGCACCTCGAGGCGGTCCTCGGGGAGGTAGTCCTCGATGCGCTCGGCCCACTCCACGGCACAGACCCCTTCCCCACCGAGATAGTCGGCGCCGCCCCCCTCCAGGAAGCTCGCCTCGCGGCCCGCCATCCACGCGTCGAAGTGGTACAGCGGGAGGCGACCGGCGTGCTCCTGCATCAGGGTGAAGGTCGGTGAGGAGGCGGCGCCCTCGACCTCCAGCCCGCGCGCCAGGCCGCGCACGAAGGCGGTCTTGCCCGCGCCGAGCTCGCCCGAGAGCGCCACCACGGCCCCGGCTTCGAGCACGCGACCGAGGGCCTCCCCGAGCGCCTCGGTCTCCTCCGGCGCGTGCGAGAGGAAGCTACGCGGGCCCGTCATGGCGCCAGCCGCCGAGCTCCTCGATCCGGGTGCAGGCTCCCTCGCCGTCGCGCAGCCACAGACCCTCTCCGGGCCGAACGTCGCCGAGCACGTGGAGCGTGTCGAGGTGCGGGGCCAGCTCGGCGCGCGCGCGCTCGAGCAGGCCGGGGTCGAGCGTGGCGATCAGCTCGTGGTCCTCACCGTCCGTCAGGGCGTGCTCCCGTGGACTGCGGCCCGTGCGGCGTGCGAGCCGGACCGCGTCGTCGTGCACCGGGACGTCCGCGAGCTCCAGGCGCACGCCGGAGGCACGCGCGATGCGGTCGAGGTCGAGCGCGAGGCCGTCGGAGACGTCGATCAGGGAAAGAGTGTA
>CAZDYS010000257.1:0-6151 GCA_964509445.1 uncultured Planctomycetaceae bacterium | reverse complement strand
CTCGGGACCGCCGCGGCGATCCGGAACGCGAAGCTCCCGTCGGGACCGGCCGTTCCCAGGAGGTTCAGCTCGTGGCCGAGCGGAGCCGCGTAGACCTTCGCATGACCGAGCGCGAGTCCGTCCTGGTCGAGCACCCGACCCGCGAAGGTCCACTCGTGGGAGACGGCGCGACGGCTCAGGGCGAAGGGCTCCTCCTCGGCGGCCTCGAGGGTCGCCGCGTCCTGCACGGCCGCACGCTCCGCGGGAGCGGCCGTGCCGGCGGTGAGGGAACGCGCTCCTGCCGAGGAGCGCGTCGTGCGCGAGGGACGGCTCGTCGCCTCGGCGTTGTCGCGGGAGCGGAGAGGAGACTCGGTCTGCGCGACCCACAGGGAGGCGCCGAGACCGAAGACGAGGGCGCCGGAGAGCACCAGCTTGACGTTCATCGTGGCGAGCACGGCGGTGACGGGTCCTGCCGATGCGGTCGCTCCGCCGTGCGGGAGGTTCGCGACCGCGGAAGGGTCCGCCGGAGGCGCGCTCGACCCCGAGGGGTCGACGGGGAGGAGCGGTCGGGCGAGACCGGCGAAGAGCGCCAGCGTGCGTCGATAGTCCTCCGGCTGCCCGCCGCGCTGGACGCTCTGCGTCGACAGCGTGGCCCGGAGCTTGTGAACCGCACGCGTGAGGCGACTCTTCACCGTCGTCACGCCGACCCCCTGCCTCTTCGCGAGCTCACGCGGCGGGAGGTTCTCGAAGTAACGAAGGAGCACCGCTTCCCGGTAGGGCTCGTCCAGGCCGAGGACCGCGTCGGTGACGTCGCGCAGCATTTCCGCGCGCTCCGTCGCCGTCAGGCCGTCGGCCCCGCCCTCGTTCGTCCGCAGCGGTCGCAGCGAGGTCTCCGCTGCGATCGACTCCCGACGACTGCGCCGAGCGTCTGCCCGTCGGCGCTTGAGGGCCAGGCTACGAGTCACCGTGTGCAGCCAGCCGCGCAGCCCGCCCGATCCGTCCGGATCGTCACGGTCTGCCGGAGGCCGCTCCATCGCCGCCATCCAGGTCTCCTGGACCACGTCCTCGGCCGCGTCGTCGTCCCGGAGGAGACGACGGGCGAGGCCGCGCAGGGAGTCCCCGTGGCTCGCGAGGAGCTCGGGGGTGACCGGGTGGGAGGCTTGGGGATTCGGGGAGCGCATGTCCAACGGGTCCTTCCCGCCGGCTCCCGATCGTAGGCGAGAAACCCGAAGAAAGTCGGGCCGGCCCCGCGCCTGGGAGCCGCGCGCGCCCGGGCCTCTGGCGCCGGGGGCCCACCGCCCCCTACCTCCACCCGGAAGACGGGCGGGGGAGCGGTGGGTTGCGGCGCGGGCCGGGAAATCCTCGCCCGCGCCGGCCGCGGGTCACCCGGCCGGGTTGTCCGCGAGGCGGATGACCGAGAAGTGGGCGCCCGTCGGGTCGGCGAGCGTGGCCATGCGCCCGACCGTCGGGATGTCGAGGACCTGGCCCGCCAGCGAGCCGCCCAGGGACTGCGCGCGTGCGACCTGTTCGTCCGTGTCGCCGACCTGGAAGTACACCATCCAGCTGGGCGGCATCGGGCCCGCCTCGGGGGGCAGGGCCATGAGCCCCGCGACCGGCTCCTCGCCCAGCATCATCGTCGTGTAGTCGAAGGTGCCCATGTTCTGCACCTCCGGTGTCCACCCGAAGAGCGAGGCGTAGAACGACGTCGCCTTCTCCACGTCGCTCGTCATCAGCTCGTTCCAGCAGACCGCGCCGGCCTCTCCGCACAGGCCGTGGCCCGTGTGCTTGCCCGGCTGCCACAGCGCGAAGTGGGCCCCGGTCGGGTCGGCGATCATCGCCATGCGCCCGAGGTCGAACACGTCCATGCCGGGCATCACGACGTTTCCGCCGAGCTCGGTCACGCGCTCGGTGGTCTCGTCGACGCTGTCGACGCCCACGTAGCACAGCCAGTGGGGCGGCACGCCCTGCTCGAGCATCTGCGGCATCATCTTGTAGGCGCCGCCGATGTCCTTTCCGTTCTGGCGGATCATCCAGTACTGCATGCCGCCCTCGACGGTCGCGTCGGCCTCGGCGTCGTGCACGAGATCGCTGGGCTCGAGGTTCCAGTGGAACAGCCCCTCGTAGAAGGGCTTGATCTTCGCGTCGTCGGTCGTGCCGACCTCGTGCCAGCAGAACTTGTGGGTCGGGAAAGCGGTCACGTCCATCGGGTCCTCCTTGGGGAACGAGTTGGGGTGGGAGCCTCGCGCGGCTCCGTCAGTCTAGGGCGCCCGCGAGGCGCCGCATGTTCGGGGATCGTGGTTCCGCCGCTCAGCGCGCGTCCTCGAGCAGGAGCACCTCGGAGAGCCCGCCCCCGTCCGTACCGCGGGTCCCGGGGACGCGCTCCAGCCGGATCTCGACCTTGCGGACCGCGCGCGGCCGGCGGAACACGACCTCCGCCGGGACCCGCGGATCGGGGTCGAAGGAGACCTCGTACTCGTGTCGTCCGTCCACGACGACGTGCGCGCGGGCGAGCCGGTCGAAGCGCCCGGCGTCGAGGCGCCGCGTCTCGGCGCCGCCGATCAGCAGCCGGCGTGCCTTCGTGCCGCGACCGAGCCGCAGGGTGAAGGTCGGAGCCGGGTCGTCCTTCCCGTAGAGCCAGCGGGTGTGCTCGTAGCCGTCCGCTCCGCGCGCCGCCTCGAAGCCCTCCTGCTCCGAGGAGGCCTCGGCCTCGACCTCCGCCTCCCGCAAGAGGTCCCGGACGCGGGCGCGGTCGAGCATCCAGGGCGCGACCACCGCACGCACGTCCACCTGCACCTCGTCGGAGGCCAGGACCAGCTTCGGCCGCGGTCCGTCGCCCGCCTCGCGCGGGGTGGCGCGAACGACGACGCTCAGCGCGTAGGTCGCCGCCTCCGTGAAGTCGTGCACGTGGGCGAACCGCTCGTCGCTCGCGTCCTTCGCCTCGATGCGCGCCACGGGCTCGCCGTCGAGCAGGTAGGTCGCCTCGAGGATCTCCAGCGGACCGTGACGCTGGACGAGCGCGGGGTCGAAGCCGGTGATCCACATCGACAGCGGGTCCTCGCCGGTCGCTCGCAAGTGGACCTCGCCGCGCGCCACGTGGAGCTTCGGTCGCAGCTTGCCGCCGCCGGACAGGGGGGCGGAGGCGCGCGTGAGGAACAGGATGGCGAACGACGTGCTCGACTCCGGCCCGAGCGAGATCCACGCGCCGTTCGCCGTCTGGCGCTCGAGCAGCGTGATCGCTCCCTCGCGGTACCAGTCGCGTCCGCCCAGACGCGGGCGATTCAGGAGCGCGCCGACGCGCTCGAGACCGTACAGGTAGGCCTCGACCCAGGGCCCGCCCTTCGGGTTGGCGGTCGCGTCGAAGTGGAGGTCGATCCAGCGCAGTCCGTCCTCGATGGCGCGCTCGACGCTCGCGTCCACCTTGCCGCCGAGCGCCTCGCGCGCGAGGTGCAGGATCGCGACCCCGGCGGCCGTCGTGGATCCCGTGGCGCGCACCTCGAACCCACGGGCGGAGGGGTCGTCGCGCTCCTTCGGGCGAGGCAGGCGGTAGCGGAAGCCCGGCACGCTGCCGCCCTCCGCCAGCGGCGTGTCGAACGTCATGCGCAACACTCCCCTGGCGAGCGACTTCCAGACGCGAGCGGGCACGTCGAGCCCGGCGCGCTCCGCGGCGCGCAGAGCGAGCGTGGCGAACTGCGTGTTCGAGAGATCCGGACGCCCCATCGCGTAGGGGGACCCGGGGGCCGCGCCGTCCGGATTCGGGTAGCCCCAGAGGCCGTCCTCCTGCCAGGACAACAGGCGCTCGAGCAGCTCCTCCATGCGGCCCCGGTGGCGTCGCGCGTCGTGCATCCCGAGGGCGATCAGCTGGCAGCTCAGGGCGTAGGTGCGCTGCGGGTCCGTCTGCTCGAGAGCCGCGAACCCGCGCTGGATCGCCGGGTGCCCGGGGTCGAGCCCCGCGTGGAGCAGGGCCGTCAGGGAGAGCGCCGTCTGGCCTCCCGCGAACCCCTCGGCGAAGTTCGCCCAGGAGCCGTCGCGCTGCTGCGTCGCGAGCAGATAGTCGACGCCGCGCGCCAGGGCGTCGTCGATGCCGCGGGCCAACCGCTCGGACGAGACGTCCTCCCGCTCCTGGGCGTGGACCGATGCGGCCGGGGCCAGGAGCAGCAGGAGGAGGACCCAGACGCGGGGACGAGCGGACGACATGGGCGAGGCAAGGACGCCCATCTTAGGCGAGGGCCCGCCCCGGCGGGGAGGTTCGGGAGGCTTTCGCCCGCGGACCGTTGTGGCCGTCGCCGCCCGCCGTACGCTGGCGCGCGACATGACTGCCGAACCCCGCAAGATCACCGTCGTTGGCGCCGGCTTCGTCGGCATGTCCACCGCGCAGAAGTGCGCGGAGAAGAACCTGGCGACGGAGGTCTGCCTGATCGACGTCCTCGACGGCCGCGCGCGCGGGATCGCGCTCGACCTGAACCAGGCGGGCGCGATCGAGGGGTACACGACCCGCGTGGTCGGAACCGGGGAGCCGTCGGACACCGCCGGCTCGGACATCGTGATCATGACCGCCGGTCGACCGCGCAAGCCGGGCATGAGTCGCTCCGACCTCCTGGAGGTCAACGGGCGCGTGATCTCCGCCGTGGCGGACTACGTGCGCGAGCTCTCTCCGGACGCGATCGTCATCGTCGTCACCAACCCGCTCGACACGATGGTGCACCTGATGCGCGCGAAGCTCGGCTTCCCGGCGCGACGCGTCGTCGGCATGGCGGGCGTGCTCGACAGCGCGCGGTTCTCGTGGTTCCTGGCGGAGGCGACCGGCACGTCGGTGAAGGACGTGGACGCGATGGTGCTCGGAGCTCACGGCGACTCCATGGTGCCGATGCCGGAGGCCTGCACAGTCAACGGCGTGCGCGCCGGGGACCTGATCCCGGCCGGGGAGCTCGACGAGCTCGCCGATCGCACGCGGCACGGCGGCGCCGAGATCGTGAAGCTGCTCGGGACCGGCAGCGCGTTCTACGCGCCGGCCTCCGGCGCCGTGGCGATGGCGGCCTCGATCCTGAACGACGAGAAGCGGCTGCTCCCGAGCGCCTGCCTGTTGAACGGGGAGTACGGCTTCGAGGGCGTGTACACCGGTGTCCCCGCGGTCCTGGGTCGAGGGGGCGTCGAACGCATCGTCGAGCTGCCGCTGACGACCGAGGCCCGCATCCAGATGCAGAAGACGGTGGGGGCGGTGGAGAAGGACGTGGAGGCCCTGCGAGACCTGGGGCTCCTCTAGTAGCAACGACGAACCCGACGGAAGAACGATGACGACTCGGACCGAGACCGACTCGATGGGCCCGATCGAGGTGCCCGACGACGCGCTCTGGGGCGCACAGACCCAGCGCTCCCTGCAGAACTTCAAGATCGGCGGCCACCGGTTCCCGCGCGCGCTGATCCGCGCCTTCGGGATCGTGAAGAAGGCCGCCGCGGAGGCGAACGTCGAGCTCGGGGAGCTGGACGCGCTGTCGAAGGAGCAGCAGGACGCGCTCCTGGCCGCCGCCGACGAGGTCATCGCCGGGGAGCACGACGAGCACTTCCCGCTCGTGGTCTGGCAGACCGGCTCCGGCACCCAGACGAACATGAACACGAACGAGGTGATCTCGAACCGGGCGATCCAGAAGCTCGGCGGGAGCCTCGGCTCGAAGGACCCGGTGCACCCGAACGATCACGTGAACCGGTCCCAGTCCTCGAACGACACCTTCCCGGCGGCGATGCACGTGTCCGCGGCGGAGACGGCGGTCAAGGAGCTCCTGCCCGCCGTCGAAGCGCTGGAGACCTCGCTCGCGGCGAAGGCCGACGCCTGGAAGGACGTCGTCAAGATCGGACGCACGCACCTGCAGGACGCGACGCCGCTCACGGTGGGGCAGGAGTTCTCCGGCTACGTGCAGCAACTCAAGGACGCGCGGCGCGCGATCGAGTCCGCGCTGGTGGCGGTGTACGAGCTCGCCCTGGGCGGGACCGCCGTCGGGACCGGGCTGAACACCCACCCGGCCTACGCGGACCGGGCCGCAGCCTCCATCGCGAAGGAGACCGGGCTCCCGTTCGTGAGCGCGCCGAACAAGTTCTCGGGGCTCGCCGGGCCCGACGCGCCCGTCTTCCTCTCGGGCGCTTCCAGATTGATATCCAAGACGACGCTATCAGGAGCATT
>CAZDYS010000256.1:4936-6161 GCA_964509445.1 uncultured Planctomycetaceae bacterium | reverse complement strand
CGGTCGACCAGGGCGGGGGGCCCGCGGACTCGGTCGGGCGGGGGGGCGCGGGGTCCCGGGCGGTGGCCGAGGGCATGGCGCCGGCGCTGTCGGTCACGGGCATCGCGGGCCCGGACGGCGGATCACCCGAGAAGCCCGTCGGGACCGTCTGGTTCGGGACGTCCTTCCGCGGCGTCGCGACCGCGACGGAGCGTCGCCTCCCGCCCGGGGAGCGCGACTGGATCCGTACCCTGGCGGCGCGCTACGCGCTCTTCGACGGGCTCCGCAGGCTCGAGTCCGAGCTCGGTCGCAAGCCGCTCTCGCGGCGCTGAGCGCCCTGCGAGGACGAGCGCGGGCGCCGCTTCGTCCGCGCGTCAGCCGGACGGCTGCGGGGAGGCTCCAGCTGCTCGTCCGGGAGGCCGCGGAGGGAGCCCTCCGCCGCGGGACGACGAGGCCGGGGGGGGAGCCGTGCAGCCGGGGCTGGAGGGGTCGGCGGAGCTCCCGCGAACCCCCTCCGTGCGATTGCGCCCTCCGGGGGCGGTTGGTATCGTCCTCGCCCCGAACGCGGTCCCCGCGTCCCGGGCGTTACCCCGTGGTGTAATTGGCAACACAACTGGTTTTGGTCCAGTCATTCCAGGTTCGAGTCCTGGCGGGGTAACCATCCTCTCGTGCCGCCGCGCGAGGAGTCGCGTGGAGCACGCGAGCCGCGGAGCGCGGCGTGGTCCGGACGGACCGCACCGAGCCTCCCCAGCCGAAAGGTCCCACGCATGAAGTCCCTGCTCGCCCTCGCGATCGTCTGCCTCCCCGTCACGCTCGGCTGCGCGGCTTCTCCCGAGGACTCCACGGAAGGAGACACCACGGCCCGAGAGCCAGCGGACGCGTCGCGTCCGATTCCGTTCCGCGTGCTCCTCGAGACGACGCAGTCGCGCGTCGTGGCGCCCGGCGGAGTGGTGATCGAGGACGCCGCCGCCTTCGGCTCGCTGTGGGCCGCCTGCACCGGGCATCGTCTGCCGGCGCCCGCGCTTCCCCCGATCGACTGGCGGACGGAGCGCGTGCTGTGCATCGCCGCAGGACCGCGTCCCTCGGCCGGCTTCTCCATCCGGGTCGACGCCATCGAGCACGACGACCGCGGCGAAGGCGTCACGACGGTGCGCTACGCCGAGACCACCCCGGTGGCCGGCTCCGTCCAGGCCCAGATGATCTCTCACCCGGTGCAGATCGTCGCGATCGCTCGACGCGGCGGCGA
>CAZDYS010000256.1:0-4836 GCA_964509445.1 uncultured Planctomycetaceae bacterium | reverse complement strand
CCCAGATGATCTCTCACCCGGTGCAGATCGTCGCGATCGCTCGACGCGGCGGCGAGGTGCGCTTCCTGTCGCCCTCGCGCTGAGGACCGCCTGCCGGACGGCGCACGGCGCGCGCGTCCGGCAGGGGAACGATCACCGGTAGCGCAGGATCGGGCGCTCGGTCGTCGAGAAGATCGAGACCGGAGCGGCGACCGAGAAGTCGAGGCCGGTCAGGTCGTTGCCCTCCTCGACGGTGAGGATCAGCGGGCGGTCGTAGGTGGGGAAGAAGCCGCAGTAGGGCTCGTCCTCGTCGCAGATCACGCCGTCCTCGTCCACGTCGCTCCCGGCGGCGATCAGGTACTCGCCAGGCGGCAGGTCGTTCAGCGCGAAGTCGAGCGACGTGCCCGGGTCGACCGCGACCACGAAGTCCGCGAACCCGGTCAGCGGGTCGGCGGCCAGCACGAAGATCGGGATGTTGGAGGTCGCCGGCGGGGCCGTGGAGACGAGCAGCGTGACCTGCACGTTGCTGGTGCCTCCGTTGGAGTCCACCTGCACGTTGCCGACGTAGGCGCCGTCCGCGAGACCGGTGCGGTTCACGGTCAGGGTCAGGGAGCTCGTGTCGGTGGTCACCGGCGTGCCGACCGCGTTCGCCGTCGCCGTGAGCCACGGGCCGCCGGAGTCCGTCGTCGCCGTGAGGGTCCCGACGTCGAGCACGCCGCCGCCCAGGTTGGAGACCTGCACGTCGAGCGAGGTCTGGTTCGCGCCGAACGCGACCGAGGCGGTGGAGAGCCCGAGCACGGGGCTCCCCATCGCTCCGCCGGAGGCCTGCGTCACCGCGCGGAACGCGTCCACGAGTCCGTGCCCGTAGAGGTCGTCCTTGCCCGGTGCGCCGAGGTCGCTGGCGGTCGAGATCAGGATCGACTCGACCTGTGCCGGCGTGAGCGCCGGGTTCGCCGCGAGCATCAGGCCCGCGACGCCGGCGACGTGCGGCGCCGCCATCGAGGTGCCCTGCAGGAACGAGTAGGCGAACTCCGGAGCGCCCTGGGAGTCGTCCGCGATCGTCGAGAGCACGCCGTCCACGAAGCCGTCGCCGTCCAGGTCCGCTCCCGTGTTCCCGCCGGGCGCCGCGATGTCGACCGTGGGGTGGAAGTTCGAGTAGGGCGAGCGCGCCGCCTGCTGGTCGACGGCCGCGACGGAGATCACGTTGTCGTAGGCGGCGGGGAAGGAGGGCGTCGAGGAGTTCTCGTTGCCCGCGGCGGCGATCACGACGCAGCCCGCGTTGAACGCGTCCGTCACCGCGTCCTGGGAGGCCTGGCTGAAGCCTCCGCCACCCAGGCTCATGTTGATGACGTCCGCGCGCTGGGCCGGGAGCGTTCCGGAGCTGTTGGGCAGCCGCGCGGCGTAGAGGATCGCGTTCAGGATGTCGAAGGTCGTGCCGCCGCCCACGCCGAGCGTGCGCAGGTGCATGATGCCTCCGAACCAGGTCACGCCGGACACTCCAAACCCGTTGTCGGACTCCGCGCCGATCGTGCCGCCGACGTGGCTGCCGTGGAACGAGGACGGGTTCAGGCCGCCGCCGTCGCCGACGTCCGTCGGATCGTTGTCGATCCCGTCGCCGTCGTTCGCGATCTGGGGGTCGGAGATGAAGTCGAACCCGGCCACCTCACGGCCGTCCAGGTCCGGGTGCGCGATCCCGCCGGTGTCGATCACCGCGGTGACGAGGCCCGCGTCTCCCTGGGTCACGTCCCAGGCGGCCGGGAGCTGGATCAACGGGTAGTGCCACTGCTTGTCGTAGTGCGTGTCGTCGGGCTCGGTCGCGGTCGCCTGCAGCATGTAGTTCGGCTCCGCGAACAGGACGTCGTCGGCCGCGTTCATCGCGCGCGCGAAGGCGAGCGTGGCGCGCCCCCGATCCTCCGGCGAGAGTCCCGGAGCGAGCTCGAAGCGCAGCAGCATCGGCCCGTCGGGGACGCGGGTGACGAGCTGGCACTGGCGCCGCGCGAGCAGGCCGTCGGTGTCGCAGTCCTCGTGTGGCTGCACGATCAGCTCCCCCGGCCGCGCGTCCCAGGCGGCCACGCCGATGGGGCGGGCCTCACCGCCGCTCGCGACCCGCCGGTCGCGCGGATGCTCGCGCTCGAGCGGCACCAGCGCGTCTCCGATCGCGTCGAGCGCGAGCGGGCCCCCGGCGGGACGTCGCGAGGTCGGGCTCGTCGCGGAGATGGTGAGCTCGTAGGAGCCGCTCCCGCTGAAGGCGGACACGTCGACCGCGATCAGGCGGAACGCGGGGACGGTCAGGAAGCCCTGCTCCGGGTCGAAGGCCGAGTCGAACACGACGATCGAGGTGGGGTTCGTCACGTCCGCCGAGGCGTCCAGGATCTCCAGGTCGTAGTCGTTCCCCGGCGAGGTCAAGAGGAAGTTCATGTCGATCCGCTCGGGGCAGGCGATCGTGAACACGTCGTTCGTGTCGGTCGTGTCGGCGAGCGTTCCCTGCAGCGTGATCGTCGAGCCGAGCGTGAGCTCCCCGAGGTAGTTCGAGAACGAGGGAGTGTCGTTCGGCTCGTTCTCGAGCGTCGGGTTCGAGGGCTCGGCGGTCAGCGTGAGCGTGTAGGAACCGGCGCCCGCGAACGGCGACACCACGAGGTCGAACGCTCCGCGCGCGACGAAGGTGCCGGTCTCCGGGGTCGTCGTCGCGCCGAAGAACTCGACCACCTGCAGCCCCACGGGGTCGAAGACCGCGAGGTCGAAGTCGTTGGCCGCGTCGTGGGTGATCGTGGCCGTGATGCGGACGCGCTGCTGCGCGACCAGGGAGAACACGTCCGTGTCCGCCGGAGCCGCCTGCGTGACGCCGGTGATCGTCAGCGACTGGCCGGCGGAGATCGCGCCGAGGAGCTGCGCGCCGCCCAGCGTGTCGTTCGGCTCGACCTCGGCCACCGGTCCGCTCGCCTCCGGGAGGCGGAGCCGTCCGCTCAGGGACGCGGTGCCGGGGTTGCCTCCGCCGCCGCCGCCTCCACCGCCTCCGCTGCAGGCCGTCGTCGTGAACAGGAACAGAGCGAGAGCGAGGCGCGAGCGGGACGAGGTCATGGCGCTGGGAGGCGGGGCTGGAGTCCGGAAGAGGGGCCGAGAATACCAGGGGGCGCCGTGGCCGGGGACGGGACCGGTGGGGAAGGCCTCGAGCGCTCGCTGCGCGGGGCACGCTCCTGGGTCTTCGTGCACGAGAAGCCGAGTGGGCAGCGCGGGGGGTCGAGCCGCGCTTCCAGCGGTGCGAGATCGACGGGGCGGAGCTGTCGACCCGCGCGACGAGACCCCGCTGCCGCCCGTCGATCCCGCCGCTTGGCGGATGCGACGGCGCACGGGCGCGGCTGCTCGAGGAGTCGGCCCGGAACGCGCGCCCGGACGGAGCCGAAGCCGCGGAGCGTGGCGAAAGATCTCGGCCTTCCCGCATGCGCAGGCGGCCGAGGCGCTGTAGGGTCCTGCGACTGAGACTGAGTCGCAACTCTTGCCCCCGACCCTTCTGCCCCTCGTCCGCATGATCTCCGCCGCGCTCCTCCTCGCCATGCCGCTGGTCGGCACCCCCCTTCTGGCCGCCTCCCTCCACGAGGACGGGGCCGAGCCCTCCTCTCCGACCTCGACCCGCGTCGAGGTGCGCGGTCGCATGCCGCGCGCGGTCACCAGCTTCGGCGCGGAGGTCCTGCACGGGCACGTCTACGTCCTGGGCGGCTACTTCGGGATCCCGCACCAGTACGACTGGACCGGGCAGTCCGGGGACTTCCTGCGCATGAGCCTCGCGGACGGGACCTGGGAGCTCTTGCCGTCGCCCGGCCGCATTCAGAGCGTGACGCTCGAGACGCACGGCGGACGGCTGTATCGCATCGGAGGGATGATCGCGAAGAACGACCCCGGAGAGGACGAGGACCTCGTCTCGAGCGACGCATTCGCGCGCTTCGATCCGCTGGAGCGCAGCTGGACCGCGCTGCCGCCGCTGCCCGCGCCGCGCTCCTCGCACGAGTCGACCGTGATCGGGGACCATCTGTACGTCGTCGCGGGCTGGATCCTCGGCGGCAAGGACGCCCAGGGGCCGCCGCAGTGGCACGACACGATGCTGCGCCTCGACCTCTCGAACCCGGACGCGGCCTGGGAGTCGATCGAGATGCCGTTCCAGCGTCGCGCGCTGGGCGTGACCTCCGTGGGGGAGACGCTGGTCGTGATCGGCGGCATCACCTCGGAGGGGAAGCTCTCCAGCTCGCTCGACGTGTACGACACCGCCACCGGCCTCTGGTCCGAGGGACCGGACTTCCCGCAGGGTGGCTTCGGCCTCGCCTGTCAGGGGCGTGACGGTGCGGTCTACGCCAGCGCCGGCGACGGCGGCGTCTACAGCTGGGCGCCCGGCGCCGAGAGCTGGGAGTCGATCACCTCGTGGGCCTTCCCGCGCTTCTTCCACCAGCTCGTGTCTCCGTCCGCCGGCGAGCTGCTCGCGGTCGGCGGCGTGGCGCGCGGAGGGCGCATCGCGCACCTCGAGACGCTGAACCTCGCGGAGCCGGGCCCGCGCTCGCGCACGACGCGCTGGGAGCTGCCGTTCCCCGGGGAAGCGATCTCGCTCGAGGGCGCGTTCCTGCGCGACAACCTTCTCTGCCTGTTCGGCGAAGGCGGTGCCTGGCGCCTCGACGTGGGCGAGTTCCACTGGTCCGCGATGGACGCGCTGCCGACGAGCGGCGCGGTCACCACGGCCTACGATGGCACGGGGCGCCTCGGCTTCGCGTTCGGGACCGCCACCACCGGCGGCGACGTGCAGGCGGCTCCCGCGAGCTTCGAGTACGACTTCAAGTACGACGCCTGGGACCCATTCCGCGTTCATCGGCCTCC
>CAZDYS010000255.1:0-6186 GCA_964509445.1 uncultured Planctomycetaceae bacterium | reverse complement strand
GGCTCCGGGCTCGCTGAGGTCCGCCTCGATCCGTCCCCCGCGCACCAGGATCCCGTCGAGTCCGTCGAGACCGCCGCGCACCAGGTCGACGATCCCGAACGAGAGCGCGACCTCGGAGAGCTCCACCTCGACCGGCGTCGCCTGCGCGTCCGCGCGGGTCGTCACGCGAACGTCCGTCAGGGACAGCTCGGACGCCCAGTCGCCGTCGATGTCCGCGACCGACACGTCGTAGCCCGTCCCCTCGGTCGCCCAGCCGACCCCGCGCACGAGCAGCGGATGCAGCGTGACCTCGCGCGACAGGTACAGCACGACCAGGAGCGCGAGGAACCCGACGAAGCCGCGCGCCAGGCGCCGGCGCCACCGTCCGCCGCGGCCGGTCCGCGGCGCGGAGGCCCCTTCCGCCGGTGGGAAGGGAGGGGGAGCGGGAGCCTCGGGCACCCCTCCCCGCGCTGTGCGTTCGTCGTCTGCCAAGACCCGCCCGGGGGAAAAAGGTCGCGGATTCTACTGCCCTGGAGGGTGAGCCGCGCCAACGCCGGCTCGTGCCCGACCGTTTCCTGGGGCATGCTGTTCCAGGCTTCTTCCCCGTGAGCCGAGGAGTACTCCCATGAACCGATCTCTGCGCCTCCTTTCCTCCGTGTTCCTGGCCGGCCTCGGCCTGGGAGTGACCGTGTTCCAGGATCCGGTCGACGGGGACGATCAGGACGAGCTGCGTCGCGACGCCTACACGGCGTTCACGCAGAACCAGGTGAAGGCCCTGCGCGACGGGCTCGACGGTTCCTGGAGGCTCGTCGCCTTCGAGACCGCGGACGAGTTCGTGCTGCCGGACGACTTCCGGGGCTTCGCGCAGTTCCACGGCGACGGCCACATGTCGCTGTTCTTCATGGGCGCGGAGCCGGCCGACCGGCTGTTCCAGAACTCGGTGATGTACACCATCTTCAACGGGATCTACCGCTACCGCGTGAGCGACGACCTGACGATCCAGCTGGTCGCGGTGCTCGGCGTCGACAACGCGCAGGGTGGCCAGTTCGTGTTCCACCGCAGCGGGGACACGCGCGAGTTCGAGGCGATCCTGAACGAGGACGAGCTCACGCTCTGGGAGCCCGGCGGCTATCGCTTCGAGTTCCTGCGCCTGCGCGAGTCGGAGTTCCCGGAGGATGCGATCGAGCGCATCCGTCGCGGGCGCACCTCCTTCTACGACGAAGAGGACCCGAACCGGCGCTGAGCCCGGGCTACGGCGTCCAGGGCGTCGAAGGCGCCTTGGAGAGCTCCGCCGGGAACGAGTCGTCCGTGAGCGACTCCAGGAACGCGACCAGGTCGCGCTTCTCTTCCTCCGTGAGGAACAGCGGCTTCAGGAGGCGCTCCTTGGACGGGCCGAGCGGCTCGGCGTTCTCGAGCGTCGAGTAGAACTCGACGACCTCCTCGAGCGTCTTCATCTGCCCCTCGTGCATGTAGGGCGCCGTGCGCGCCACGTTGCGCAGGGTGGGCGTCTTGAACTCGCCGGGGAGGTGCGCGTGGCTCGGGGTGAAGCGGTGCTTCAGCCGCGCCGCCTCGCCTCCGTCGTCCGCGTACTTCGACGCGAGGTTGAAGGGATCGGCCTTCAGGAGCTCGATGCCGGTCGGACGTCCGTAGTCGACGCCCTCGCCGGTCGGCACGCGGTTGGGGTGGAACTCGCCGTCCGTGAAGTTCGGTCCGTCGTGGCAGAAGTGGCAGTTGCCCTTGCCGACGAAGAGCGCGAAGCCGCGCTGGGCGGCGGGAGAGATCGCGCGCAGCTTCTCCTCGTCCCCGTCCCGCAAGCCCTCGACGAAGCGGTCCCAGGGGGCGTCGTCGGACACGATCTTGCGCTCGTAGGCGGCGATCGACTTGCCCAGGTGGACGTAGACCTCGTTGACCCGCTCCTGGTCCTCGGGCTGCATCGAGCTCCAGGCCACCTGGTGCGGGTGCTCGGGAACGCGCGGCACCGGTCGACCCTGGGCCGGGAACCGCTCCTCGTCGGAGAAGTCGGGCAGCGGGCCGAAGAGCTCCTCGTAGGCGCGGCGGTAGCCCTCGTCCTTCGCGATGGTGTGCACGATCTGGAGCCGGCTGCCGTTGTGCTCGCGCGGGTCCTCGAAGGGCCCGAGCGCCTGCGACCAGAGCGTGTCCTTGCGCCCGTCCCAGAAGAACCAGCGGTTGTGGGCGACGTTCCAGAGCGTCATCGTGTGCCGCGGGTTGAAGGCCACGGCCTTCGCGAGCTCCCGACCGTCGCCCCAGCCCTGCGCCGGGTCGTGGCAGGTCGCGCAGGACACGTCTCCGGCTCCGGAGAGCCGCTCGTCGAAGAACAGGGCCTGCCCGAACCGCGCGGCGCGCTCGTCCTCGTACCAGCGGTTGCTGGGGTCCGGAGGAGGCGGCCCGAGGGGCGAGAACTCGAGCGCGAGGTCGACCTCGTCCGCCGTCAAGAGCAGCGGATCCTCGGGAACCGCGGACTGGACCAGCACGGCCGTGGCGAGCAATGCGGTTCCGATGCCGAGCGCGTTCATCCGATGGTGACGTCGAAGGTCACCTTGTCCGTCTCGTTGCCTTCGTTGACGTCGAAGATCAGCTGCCAGGAGCCGCGCATGTGGAACAGCACGCCTTCCACGTGGTAGCGACCTCCGCCCAGGCTGTTCGTCAGCGGGCTGCGCACGAACCCGTGCTGGTGGTCGGGCATCCAGCCGCGGGCGTCCACGCGCTCGGCCGTGATCGGCTGACCGTCCCGGAAGAGCACGACCTCGAGCTCGCAGGACTCGTTGCGGGGGATCTCGCCGCCGACGGGGCGCCAGGCGAGCCAGAACAGCTCGCGGTCCCCGGCCGCCACGTTCCACTCCTCGGGGTCGAGGGAAGCCAGGGACAGCGACGCCGGCGCTTCGGGCTCGCCGTCGGCGACGGGATCGACGGGCGACGGGTCCGAGGGGCCGGCGTCCGGGTCGGCGGGGGCCGTGCAAGCGACCAGGGCGAGGCCCGCGGTCGCGAGGGGGAGGCGGAGGTTCATCGTCGGTCCAGCGTACCGCGCTCGGGGCGCGCGCGCCCAGGAGGGGGCGGGGGGGAGATTCGGGTGTCAGGAAGCCGGTTTCGACGCGCGTCGAAACCGCTCTCGGCCGCGGTCCTGAGACGCAGCACGGCGCCTCCAGGATCCCTCGCAGAGCCCGAGGATCCGGGCGGGCGTCGGGAAAAAACCCTGGGTCCGACGCAACGAGACGCGGTGCCACTCCACTTCCTCCTGCGCGCACACGCGCCGTCGAGAGCCTGGCGACCGGTTTCCCGGGCCCCCGCGGCGGCCCGCGCCGCACCTGGACCCATGCTCGAGCTCGCGACCCCCCTCTCCCCCGACCTCGTCTCCCACACGCGTCGCCTGGCGCGAGAGCGCGGAGAGCGCACGGCCTTCGTCTGGCTGCGCGACGGACAGGAGGAGGAGCGCGTGCTCTCTTTCCAGGAGCTGGACCGGCGCGCCCGGACGCTGGCCCAGGAACTCGAGCGGCGAGGACTCCGAGGCCACCGCGTCCTGCTGTTCTTCTCGCCGGGGCTGGAGTTCATCGAGGCCTTCCTCGGCTGCCTCTACGCCGGCGCCGTCGCCGTGCCGCTCAGCTCTCCGCGCAACGCGCAGGGAGCCCGGACCCTGCGCGGGATCGTCGAGCACGCCGACGCCTCCCTGGTCCTGACGGATCGCGTGCTACTGGAGTCCCGCCTGTCGTCGAACGAGCTCTTCGGGTCGCTGCCGGTCCTGTCGGAGCACGAGGTCCCGCGACGCGCCCGGCAGGCGTGGGCCCCCGAAACCGTGGATCCGGACGCGCTCGCGTTCCTGCAGTACACCTCCGGCTCGACCGGACGGCCCAAGGGCGTCCGCGTGCTGCACCGCAACCTGATGGCCAATCTGGCCATGATCCAGCACGGGTTCGGGCACGACCAGGACACGGTCTTCTGCTCCTGGCTTCCGATGTTCCACGACATGGGGCTGGTCGGGAACGTGCTCCAGCCGCTCTACGTCGGGATCCCGGCGATCCTGATGGCCCCGCTCGCGTTCGTGCAGCGCCCCGTTCGCTGGCTTCGTGCGATGTCGAAGTACCGCGCGACGACGACGGGCAGCCCCAACTTCGGCTACGAGCTGTGCGTCGACCGCGTGCGGGACGAGCACGTGCGGGAGCTCGACCTGTCGCACTGCAAGATCGCCTACAACGGCTCGGAGCCCGTGCGCGCGCGCACGCTCGAGCGGTTCCAGGAGCGCTTCGCACCGGCGGGCTTTCGCGCGGAGGCCTTCTTCCCGTGCTACGGCATGGCGGAGGCCACGCTCTTCGTCAGCGGTGGTCCGCCGCGCGAGCGCGCGAAGGTGTTCGAGGTCGACGCCGACGAGCTGGCGGGAGACCGCTTCGAGCTGCCCGACGCGCGCACGCAGCGCACGCGGCGCGTCGTCAGCTGCGGACGGGTCTCCATCGACCAGCGGGTCTGCATCGTGGACCCGGAGTCCCTCGAGACGAGAGGTCCTGGAGAGGTCGGCGAGATCTGGGTCCAGGGTCCCAATCTCGCCGACGGCTACCGCAACCTGCCGGTCGGCGAAGAGGATCCGTTCCGCGCCCGTCTCGCCGACGGTCGAGGGCCGTTCTTCCGCACCGGCGACCTGGGCTGCCTCGTGGACGGCGAGCTCGTCGTGACCGGTCGGCGCAAGGACGTGCTGATCCAGGCGGGTCGCAACTACTACCCGCAGGACGTCGAGCTCGCGGCGACCGGCAGCCACGCGGCGCTGCGCATCGACCACGCCGCCGCCTTCACCGTCGAGCACGAGGACCAGGAGCGCCTGGTCGTCGTCGCCGAGGTCGATCGCAGGCGCGTTCGCCCGCTCGAGGACGACCCGGGCGCGCTGGCGGCCCTGGAAGCCGAGCTCACCGCCGCGATCCGCGCGGCGATCTCCACGCACTACGACCTCCACGCGTGGCGGGTCGTCCTGATTCGACAGGCCAGCCTCCCGAAGACCACCAGCGGCAAGGTCCGGCGTCGGACCTGCCGCGAGCTGTGGGAAACCGGGCAGCTGGCGCGGCTGAGCGACGCGCCCCAGACCGTGCTCGGCTGATCCCCGCACCCCACCGACCCCATGAACCAGCAACCCGCAACCGCCCTCTCCGCGCACGACCTTCGCGCCTGGCTGACCACCTACCTCTCGCAGCTCCTGGCTCTCGACCCGAGCGAGCTCAGTCCGTCGACTCCCTTCGAGAGCTACGGCCTCGACTCCTCCGCCGCCGTCGGCATGAGCGGAGACCTGGGCGACCTGCTCGGAACCGAGCTGGACGCGTCGCTCGCCTACGACTTCCCGAGCATCGACGCGCTCGTCGAACACCTCGTCGGAGCCCAGAGGGTCACGCGGAGCTGAAGCCATGATCGACGCCCCTCCCGCCACGCCGCAGACGCGCCTGAAGCCGCCCGCTCCGCGCGTGACCGTGCGCAACGACGACCTTCGTCCGCACCAGCAGCGGATCGCGCTGCTCACGATCCTCGGCCCGACGATCGGCCTGGTCGCGGCGGTCGGTGTCGCGGTGGTGCGTGGGTTCACGGCGCTCGACTTCTGGATGCTCGTGACCGGCGTCGTCCTGGGTCAGCTCTTCCTCGAGGTCGGCTACCACCGGCTCCTCGCGCACCGCTCGTTCGAGACGCCGCACTGGATGCGGCTCCTGCTCGCGATCGGCGGGTCGATGACGGCCCAGGGCCGCCCCACGCACTGGGTCGCCAACCACCGGCGTCACCACCTCCACAGCGACACGCCGGAGGACCCGCACTCGCCCTGGGTCCGCGCGAAGCGGGAGGGGGGCTCGGAGGAGCTCGGCATGGCCAAGGGTCTCCTGCACGCGCACTGGGGACACATGCTCACGGACGACGTGCCGAACTGCACGCTGTTCGCGCGCGACATGAACCAGGGCCGGGGCATGCGCTGGGTCAACGATCACTACGGGTGGATCGTGACCGCGGGCCTGGTGCTGCCGGCGCTCGTCGGCCTCGCGCTCACGGGAACGGTCTGGGGCGCGCTGAGCGGTTTCCTCTGGGGCGGCCTCGCACGCATGTTCGTCGTGCAGAACGTGACCTGGGCCGTCGCGTCCGTCAGCCACCGGTTCGGGTACACGTCCTTCGAGACCGGGGACCACAGCAAGAACCTCCTGTGGACCGCGATCCCGTCCTTCGGCTCGGGCTACC
>CAZDYS010000254.1:3595-6195 GCA_964509445.1 uncultured Planctomycetaceae bacterium | reverse complement strand
TCCACCTCGGTCAACACCGGCGCCACGCGGCGCCAGCCTCCGAGCGCCGTGCGGAAGGGCTCCTCCCCGGCCAGCTCGAACGCGACGCGATGCGAGGCGTGGACGTGGTTCGCCGGGACCTGCACGGCCAGGAGCCCGCCGGGACGCAGGCGGGCCAACAGGCGCGAGAACAGCGCCGGATGGTCGTCGACCCAGTGGAGAGCGGCGTTGGAGAACACGAGCTCGAAGCGCCGGTCGGCGGCCACGGGGAGCTCCTCGATGGACCCGCGCAGGAAGGTGAGCCCCGGCGCGCGCTGCTCGCGCGCGCGCTCGACCATCGCGGCGGACCGGTCGACCCCGAGCGTCCGCTGGATGGCGAGCTCCTCGTGCAGGAGCCGCGTGAGCTCACCGGTCCCGCAGCCGAGATCGAGCGCCCAGCCGAGCGCGTCCCGCAGACCGCCGGGACCGTCCTCCTCGAGCTGTGCCTCGACCATCCGCAGGAGATCGTGGAACGGTCGGCTGCGCTCCTCGCGGAACCGGTGGTAGCGATCCGGCTTCCAGGGGTCGGTGTGCTGGTCCGCGGTCATCTCGACGGGCTCCGGCCTCGCACGGCGTCGGTCTACCGGCCCCCGCGGCTCCAAGGCTAGAATCGCGGGCGGAGATCTCGATGGCTGCGCTCCGAAACCTGAGCCTCGGACTGGGACTGGGACGGCGTCCCGTGCGCTCGCGCGTCCTCGTGTTCCACCGGCTGACGGAGCGTGCCGCGCGACGGCTGCTCCCGATCGGACTCGAGCCCCGCCTGATCGACGGCACCGCGATCGCCACGACGAGCTACGCGCGGATCGGCAGCCTGCTGCCCGGGCGCGGCTCCGGGACGCACCACCTCGCCTACCGGATCGCGGCGCGCAGCGAGGACGGACCGGTGACCTGGGTCGCGCGTCGCGCGTCCTCCTCGCGCCTCGGCGCGGGGCTGAGCGAGAAGGTTCTCCGTCGCGCGCACGGCCGCGCGAGCTTCCAGATCGAGAAGGACGCGTTCGAGCTGCGCCTGCGCGCGCGCGCAGGCGGACGCGAGGAGCTGTTCCTGCACGTCGAGGTGGGAGAGCGAGCGGGCTCGGTGTTCTCCAGCCCGGAGGCGGTCCGCCTGTTCCTCGAGGACGCCGGAACCGTGCAGCCTCCGGACGCACTCGCGCCGGAGACCGACCGCATCGACGCGCGGGGACCGTTCGGCCCCGAGCCCCTCGCCGTGCACGCCTGCCGCGCCGCGTTCCTGGAGGAGGAGTGCGGAGCGGAGGCACGACTCGACGGAGCGTGGCGGCTCGTCCCCCGTCGTCTGCAGCCGGTGCGCCGCTCCGAGTTCGCGCGCCGCGGCGTCCCCACGGGCGGCTTCGCCGCGACCTAGCGCGCGGCGCGCTGCGGGCCTCGAGGCGCTATCCTGGGGTCATGGAGCTCCCGCTGTACCAGGTCGACGCCTTCACGAACCGCGTCTTCGGGGGCAACCCGGCCGCGGTCTGCCCGCTCGAGAGCTGGCTCCCGGACGAGACGCTGCAGGCGATCGCGCTGGAGAACAACCTCTCGGAGACCGCCTTCTTCGTCGCCCGCGACGACGGGTTCGACCTGCGCTGGTTCACGCCGAAGATCGAGATCGACCTGTGCGGGCACGCGACGCTCGCCTCCGCCCAGGTCGTGTTCGAGGAGCTCGGCTACGCCGGGGAGCGGATCGGCTTCCACACCCGCAGCGGCCTCCTGACGGTCGAGCGCCGCGGGGATCGCCTGGTGATGGACTTCCCGGCGCGCCCCAGCGAGCGCGGCGAGGTCCCGGCCGAGCTCGCGCAGGCGCTCGGCGGACGTCCCCAGGAGGTCTGGCGCACACAGCGCGATCACCTGGTGCCCTTCGCCTCGGAGGCGGAGGTCCGGGCTCTGACCCCGGACGTCACCGCGCTCGAGCGCTACGAGGCCATCGGGGTCATCGCGACGGCACCGGCCGACGATCCCGAGCTGGACTTCGTGTCCCGCTTCTTCGCACCGCGCGCCGGCGTTCCCGAGGACCCGGTCACGGGCTCGGCGCACTGTGTCCTGACGCCCTACTGGGCGGAGCGGCTCGGGAAGGACGAGCTGCGCGCGCGCCAGGTCTCGGAGCGTTCCGGCGACGTCGGCTGCACGCTCCGCGGCGACCGCGTCGAGCTGGCCGGCCGCGCCGCGCTCTACCTGCGCGGGACGATCGCGCTGCCCTCCTCCGCTCTCTCGAGCGGCTCTCCCGG
Organism: uncultured Planctomycetaceae bacterium; assembly: GCA_964509445.1. Classification (GTDB taxonomy): domain Bacteria; phylum Planctomycetota; class UBA1135; order UBA1135; genus CAZDYS01. The sequence continues at coordinate 3,958 of CAZDYS010000254.1, read as the reverse complement.
CGAGCGGAAGTAGTCCAGGAGCTGCGGCTCGGTCGACGGCGTGATCTCGGTCAGGACGAGATCCCCGACCGACCAGGTGAAGACGTTGAGGTCGGCACCCTGCGGGTTGCGCAGGTCGATGCAGCAGGAGAGCACGCTGTCCCGCTCGGCGATCACGACGCTGGTCTCGCCTTCGGACACCGCCGTCAGGACCGTCCCCGTGGGCCACTGCTCCGTCGAGAACGGCCCCTGGAGTCGACTCGAGAGCGAGGGCTCGAGCTCGACCCGAGCGTCGTAGGTGCTGGCCAGGGTGGCCGACAGGTCGTCCTCCGGACCGCACTCGCGGAACCCCGGCTCCGCGGTCCACTGCACGGCTTCCTCGTA
>CAZDYS010000254.1:0-3495 GCA_964509445.1 uncultured Planctomycetaceae bacterium | reverse complement strand
GCGCGGTGGACGTGACTCATCGCGGTTCCCTCGGGGATGTCGAGCGCGCTCGCGATCTCGCGGTAGCTCAGCTCCAGGACGGTGCGCATCAGGAGACACGAGCGCTGCGTCACGCTCAGGGTCTCGAGCCCCGCCTTCATCCGGTCGTCGAAGGCGTGCTGCTCCCCCGTGAGCTGACCGCGCGCGTCGATGGGCAGCGGCAGGTCCACGGCCGCGCTCGAGCTCAGCGGAAGCTCTCGCAGCACCTCGGGCGCCGTCGGGGTCGTCGCGCGGCGCTGGCGCTTGCGCGCGTGGTTGAGCGCGACGTTGCGGACGTAGCTCGCCATCCAGGCCGTGAAGTTCGTGCCGCGCTGGTAGGCGGAGCGCTTGTCCAGCGCCATCACGCAGGCCTCCTGCAGCACGTCCTCCGCGTCCGAGGGATGGCCGAGGACACCGGCGGCGACGGTCCACAGCACCCGAGCCGCCTCGCGGAACTCCTCCGCGAACTCCTCGGCCGTCAGGGGGTCCCCCGCGGCGGCTGTCGATCGTCGTCCGGTCAATGGATCCAGGGGCCGGTCAGAGCATGTCCCCGCCCCGGGTCCATCTTGCGGCAGAGGTTCGGAACTTGCAGCCGACCCCCCGCGAGGGCCCGGAAACGGGCAATCGATTCCGCTCCGCGGAGCTGCCAGGCCCGGGAACGGGCGCTCGGGCTCAGGGTCCGGCGTGCCCCACCACCTCGTGGTGGGTGACCGTCGGCTCGAACTCGAGCAGGAAGTCCTGGTCCTCGGGGTAGTACTTGGCCGTCTCGATCGGGTCGCCGGCGAACCGCCGGATGGCCTCCAGGTCCTTCCAGAAGGTCAGCGTCACGAAGTGCGTGACCTCTCCCTCCGGGCGCTCCAGGATGTAGACGCCGAGGTTGCCCTCCGTGGAGCGGTAGTCCGGGATCGCGCGGGCGTTGAGGAACGCGCGGTAGGCCTCGGCTTTCGACGAGGGGACGCGGCCGTGCCAGCTCCTGGAGATCATGGGGAGGGGCTCTCTGTGCGGGGAGACGTGGAAGGTGGCTCAGTCGCTCGCGAACAGGCGCGACGGATCCCGGAAGCTCTTGAACTCGAGCGCGTTGCCGGCGGGGTCGCGCACGAAGAACGTGCCCTGCTCCCCCACCTGGCCTCGGAACCGCACGCGTGGCGGGACCACGAACGAGACCCCCGACGTCTGCAGTCGCTCCCCGAGCGCTTCCCAGTCCTCCCAGGCGAGGACCGCGCCGAAGTGCGGGACGGGCACGCGGTCGCCGTCCACGTCGTTGCGCGTCGCGTCCGACGAACCGCCGGGCTTCAGGTGCGCGACCACCTGGTGCCCGAAGAAGTCGAAGTCGATCCAGTGATCGGACGAACGCCCGACCCCGCAGCCCAGGAGCTCGACGTAGAACCTCCGCGCTGCCTCCAGGTCGTCCACCGGCACGGCCAGGTGGAACGGAGGCAGCGCGGTGTGGGTCACGAGACGCCGGCGGTCGAGCGAAGCGCCTCGACGACCATGTCCCCGACCTCCGAGGTCGGGTGGTCGCCGGTTCCGACGCCGACCAGACGCTTGGAGCGCAGGAGCTCGGCGATCGTCTCCTCGATGCGGCTCGCGGCCTCCTTCTGGCCGCAGTAGTCCAGCAGCATGCTGGCCGCCATGATCGCCGCGACGGGCGAGGCGACGTTCTTGCCCGCGTGCTTCGGGGCGGAGCCGTGGATGGGCTCGAACAGGCTGACGCGTCCGGGGTGCAGGTTGCCGCTCGCGGCGATGCCCATGCCCCCCTGGATCATCGCGCCGAGGTCCGTGACGATGTCCCCGAACAGGTTCGTCGTGACGGCGACGTCGAACCACTCCGGGTTCTTGAGCATCCACATGCAGGCCGCGTCGACGTAGGCGTGGTCCGTGGAGATGTCCGGGTACTCCTGGGAGACCTCCTCGAAGGTGCGCGTCCAGATGTCGTGTGCGCGCACGGCGTTCGCCTTGTCGATGAGCGTGACCTGCTTGCGCTTGTCGCGCGCTCGCGCCGCCTCGAAGGCGTAGCGGATCGCCCGCTCGACGCCGGCCCGCGAGTAGACCATCGTCTGCGTCGCCATCTCGTGGGGCTGCCCCTTGTGGCAGAAGCCGTGCCTGCCGGCGTAGGCGCCCTCGGTGTTCTCGCGGACGATGAGCATGTCGACGTCCTCGGGTCCCTTGTCCTTCAGCGGACAGAGGCGCTCGTCGTACAGCTTGATCGGACGCAGGTTGACGTAGAGATCGAGCTCGAACCGCATCTTCGCGATGATGCCGTACTCGATCATGCCGACCGGGGCGCGCGGGTCGCCGATCGCGCCGAGGTACACGGCGTCCATCCCCTTGACCTCCTCGAACGCGTCGTCGGGGAAGATGTCGCCGGTCTCGAAGTAGTGCTCGCTGCCGAACGGGTACTCGGTGCGCTTCACGCCGAAGCCGTAGACCTCGGAGGCCGCGTCGAGCACGCGCATGGCCTGCTTCGTCACTTCCGGGCCGATGCCGTCACCGCCGATCACGCCGATTTGGATTTCGCTCATGTCGTCTTCTCGAAGTATGGTCCGCTCAGGTGGCGGAGGAGGCGGGCTGTCGGAACATGCCCGGCTGGTAGGCCGTGATGCGGCCCTCGATCGCGCTGGCCGCCACCGTGAGCGGTGACGCAAGGTAGAGCTTCCCGGGGCCGCTACGGCCGCGGAAGTTGCGGTTGATCGCGCTGACGGTCACCTGCTCCGCCGTGTCCGAAACGCCCGGTCCGCAGCCGATGCACGCGCCGCAGCCAGGGTTGATCACCTCGACGCCGGCCGCGCGGAAGGCCTCGAGGTAGCCCTTCTCCTGCGCGTAGTCGCGCACGTGGCGGCTCCCGAACTGCACGACCATCTGCACGCCGTCGGCGACCTTGCGCCCGTTCTCGAGCGCCTCGGAGAGCACCGCCGCGTACATGTCGAAGTCGCGCTCCTTGCCCGCCGTGCACGAGCCGGCGTAGGCGATGTCGATCGCGACGTCCCCGAGGTCGGCGATGTCCTCGCCGTAGGTCGGGTCACCGGGCTTGGCGACCATCGGCTCGATCCGAGAGAGGTCGATCGTGTGCGTACCGCCGGCGTACTCGGCGCCGGCGTCCGGCGCGACGAACCGCGCGGCGATGGACTCCGGCGTCTCGCCCTCGCGCCGCGCCGCGATCCAGCGCGCGGTCTCGTCGTCGCCCTCGCAGATCCCCGTCTTGGCCGAGCACTCGGTGGCCATGTTGGTGAGCGTCGCGCGCTCGTCCATCTCCAGGGTCTTCAGGCCCGGACCGCCGAACTCCATCACGCGGTCGAGCGTGAGCTCCTTCGTCGCGTGGTGCAGCAGGATGTAGAGGATCACGTCCTTCGCGGTCACGCCGGGGCGCAGCGCTCCCGTGAGCTCGACGCGGATCGACTCCGGCACCTTCATCACGGTGACTCCAGAGTGCACCAGGCCCGCGTGCTCGGTCGCGCCGACCCCGTGGGCGAGCGCGTT
>CAZDYS010000253.1:0-6196 GCA_964509445.1 uncultured Planctomycetaceae bacterium | reverse complement strand
CAGGGCGGCCAGACTGGACGCGACGCCGAGCCGGTCCAGGAGCCGCGCGAGGCGCGCGGGCAGCCCGGCCTCCGCGGCCAGAGCGACGCGCTCCGCGGTCTCGGCGGCCAGCACGAGCCCGACCGCGACCGCCTCTCCGTGCGGGATCCGCCCGTACCCCGCGACGCGTTCGATCGCGTGCCCGAAGGTGTGCCCGAGGTTGAGCTTGCGGCGCTCGTCGCCCTCGCGCTCGTCGCGGGCCACGATGCCGCCCTTCACCCGCGCGCAGCGGGCCACGACGTCCCGGAACAGCTTCGCGTCCCGGTCCAGCGCGCGGTCCGGGTCCCGTTCCAGGACGGTGAGCAGCTCCGGGTCGCCGACCAGCGCGGTCTTCACGACCTCTCCGAGACCCGAGCGCAGCTCCTCGTCCGGAAGCGTCGCGAGGACCTCGGTGTCGGACAGCACCTGCCGCGGCTGGTGGAACGTGCCGGCGAGGTTCTTGCCGCCCGTGAGGTTGACCGCCGTCTTGCCGCCGATCGCGGAGTCGCACTGGGCGAGCAGCGTGGTCGGAGCCTGGAGCACCGCGATGCCGCGCATGAACAGGGACGCGGCCAGTCCGCCGAGGTCGCCGACGACGCCGCCGCCGTAGGCGATCAGCGTCGAGGAGCGATCGAGCCCCGAGGCGACCAGGAAGTCGAGCACACGCTCGAGCATCTCGAAGCGCTTCGTCTCCTCCCCGGCCGGCAGGGCCAGCCGCGGGAGCGCCCCGAGGCTCGCGAGGCGCTCGGCGTGCAGCGTCTCGAGGTTCTCGTCCGTGAGCACCGCCGCCGGGCCCGGGAGTGCGCCGGCCTCGGCGAGCGCGCCCGGACCGACGACCACCTCGTACGGTGGGTCGGTGGCGACCTCGATCCGCTCGAGGCTCACGCGCCGGCGGGGTTCGACGCGCGCCGCGCGCGACGGCGACGGACCAGGTCTTCCTGCAGCGCGCGCGAACGCTTCTTGTCGCGCAGGAGCAGCAGGAAGAACGCGAGGATCGAGAGGACGGTGAAGCCGACGAAGGCGAGGGCGAGCTTGTCCCAGATCGGGTCCGCCTCGTTCTCGTACCGCTCGACCCTCGGGATCACGACCAGCGGGGCGATGCGCATGCCGGCGGCCGCCGAGGGGTACGCGAAGTTGTGCAGGAAGAAGCCCTTCCCGTACGCGTAGTCCGCGATCTCCACGGAGTCGTCCGGCGTCGGGGACAGGAACCTCACGACGTTGCGCCAGTCGTTGTGTCCGAGCCAGCCCTGCGTGATCGCCTCGATGCGCGCGGGGTTCTCGCCCGGACGCACGACGCGTCCGTCCTGGACGCGACAGATCGGGATGCGCACCGGCTGCAGGCGCGACGCGCCGGGCTGCAGCATCCAGGAGCGCAGCACCTCGTTGGTCAGCTCCGGGGCCGCGTCCCAGTCGATCTCGTCCTCCGTCAGGTCGCGCGCGTAGGCCATCAGGTTCCAGAGCGCGTCGAACGGGGCGTCCTGGATCAGCAGGCGCTCCTCCTCCGGCAGCAGGTTGCCGTCGGGATCGAAGAACGCCGCGTCCTCGACCTCTTCGAACAGGTCGGGCCGCAGCTCGGTGATCTCGCCGATCGCCCGGTAGGAGCGCTGTGCCTTCGGGCCGAGCAGGAGCGGGCCGTCGATCCACTCGCCGGGCTCGATCTCGTTCTCGTCGCTGAAGACCTTGAAGAAGAGCCCGTCGACGCGCACGTAGCCGCCGTTCTCGGGCGCGTCGAGCACGAGGAAGTAGCAGAAGCTGTCGTCGTCCAGCCGCAGCCGGCCGATGTGCTCCACCTCGTTGCCGCGCTGTCGCGTGCGCAGCGAGTCCACCAGCCCGCGCGCGAAGAACGGCCGGCCCCGGTGCGCGCTCGGGTCCGCGACGATCGTGGCGATACCTGCGGCGTCCAGCTCGGGAGTCTCGAGGGCCTCGAAGTGGCGCGCGGTCAGGTTGCGCGCGTCGTCCATCAACAGGTCGAGCGCCTCGGGTTCGAGCACCACGCGGTCGAGTCGCTCGCTGTCGTGCACGAGCGCGTCGACGGCGGCTCCGTCGATCTCGGGCAGATCGATGCGCACCGGTCCGGCGAGCTCCGGGACGTCGTCCAGGCCCTCGGGCTTCGACGACTCCGCCGCCTTCATCCGGCCCCAGATCAGCGCGCCGAACACGAGCAGCACGCCGATACCCATCGCGATGATCTTGCGCCGCTCGCTCGGCAGCATGCCGGCGGGCGCGCGCTGGTCCGATTGGCCGGGGATCTTGAATCCTCTCATGTGGTGAACTCCAGGTTGCGGGCGCGCTGGGCGGCGGCCTCCACGAATGCGCGGAACAGCGCGAGCTGCGGCGGCTCGTCCTCCGTGCCGAAGGAGAGCTCCGGGTGCCACTGCACGCCGACGGCGAACGCGTGCGCCGGGTGCTCGATGCCCTCGAGCAGTCCCTGGTCGTCGCGCGCGGCCACGACCCAGCCGGAGCCGGGCGTCGCGAGCGCCTGATGATGCCGCGAAATCACGCCGATGGGCTCTATCCCGAGCCCCTCCGCGAGTTTCGTCCCGGGCTCCGCCAGAACCCGGTGCCGCACGCCGCCCCGGTGGTCCCGGGCCTCCGGGCGCTCGTCCGCCAGGTCCTGGATCAGCCGCGCGCCGCCCGTGAGGCCCATCAGCTGCATGCCGTAGCAGATGCCCAGCGTCGGCAGGTCGCGCTCGAGCGCGCGCTCGATCAGCCGGAAGTCGAAGTCCTGCTTGGCCGTCGGCACCGGCTTGGCGGTCGGGTGCAGCGGCCCCAGGCCGAGGCGCTCGGTGTCGAAGTCGTCCCCGCCGGTCAGGAGCAGGCCGTCGCAGGCGTCGAGCACCTCGTCGACGAGCTCTGGGTCCTCCAGCGGAGGGATCACCAGCGGGAGGCCGCCGGCCCTCCAGACCGCGTCGGCGTACCGGTTCAGGAGCGTCACGGTGGGGCCCTTGACGCGCTCGCTGCGGGTCTCGAGCTCACCGTTCACGGCGATGCGGGGGCGTCGGTCGAGCATGCCCCCATCTTATGACAGGCGAGGAGGGATTCGCTGGCACGCGCGGCTAGGATCCGGCCCATGCCGATCGAAGCGCAACCGGAGGAGTTGGCGGGCTGGCTCCAGATCGGAGCCGCGCTGGTCGCGGGCTTCGTCTGCCTGGCGAAAGGGGCGGACTGGCTCGTGGGCGCCAGCTCCCAGAGCGCCCGCCGCTACGGCGTCAGCATGCTGGTGATCGGCCTGACGGTGGTCGCCTTCGGCACCTCCGCGCCCGAGATCGTCGTCTCCGTCGTCGCGGCGATGGACGGCGACGTGGACCTGTCGCTCGGCAACGTGCTCGGGAGCAACGTCGCGAACATCGGGCTCGTGCTGGGGGCCTGCGCGCTCGTGCTGCCGCGCGTGCTCGAGTCGAAGCTCGGCCTGCGCGACGTGTTCTGGCTGTTCGCGTCCGTCGGCCTCCTTTGGTGGGTCATCGCCGATCACGAGGTGTCCCGCACGGACGCGGGCATCCTGCTCGGCGGCTACGTCGTCTACGCGATCCACCTGTTCGTCACCGGCCGCGAGGCGGTCGTCGAGGAGGCTGGCGAGGTCGAGGAGCACTACCGCCAGCCGGCGCTGTGGATCCTGATCGGCCTGCTCTCGATCGCGCTGGGCGCGAAGCTGGTCGTGTTCGGCGCCCAGGACGGCGCGCTGCGGCTCGGGATGCCCAAGAGCGTCGTCGGTCTGACCGTGGTCGCGATCGGGACCTCGCTGCCGGAGCTCGCGGCCGGCCTCGGCGGCGCGTTCAAGGGCGAGAGCGACATCAGTCTCGGCAACGTCGTCGGCAGCAACGTGTTCAACGTGATCGCCGTGATCGGGCTGGTGGCGCTGGTGAACCCGTTCGTTCCGGTGGCGACGCCGGACGGGAGTCCGGATCCGCTCACGGTCGCCTTCGATCGCGCCCTGGGCGAGGACCTCTTCGTGGTCGTCGGCTTCAGCCTCGCGGCGGTCCTCCTGCCGGCGATCGGCGGAAGCCGCGGTGGACGCGCGAAGGGGCTGCTCCTGCTCGCGGCCTACGCGGGCTACAGCTACTGGCTGTTCACGTCGCGCGCGCTCTGAAGCGCGAAGCCGATCAGGCGGTAGAGCAGCCGGGCCCCGACCGTCTCGTCCCAGCCGCTGCCCGGCTCGCGGGCGGGGTCCGGCGCGACCTCGCACAGGTCGCAGCCGACGATGCGCCGCCCGCTCCTCACCAGCTCCTCGAGCCAGAGCATCGCCTCGTCCCAGCGCAGCCCGCCCGGGACCGGCGTGCCGGTGTTCGGGCACAGGGCGGGATCCAGGCCGTCGACGTCGAAGGTGACGTAGACGCCCCGGGGCAGCGCCTCGATCGCTCGGCGGGCGTGTGCGCGCAGGTCTCCGCCCGCGAGGCGCACGGAGGCCCAGTCGTGGTCGAGCACGGCGCGCACGCGCTCGTCGTCGATCCGCGCGTGCTCCTCCTCGCTCAGGTCGCGTAGGCCGACCGACAGCACGCGTTCGACGCCGGGGACCTCGCGCAGCACGTTGTCGAGGATCGACGCGTGCGAGCGCGGGAAGCCCTCGTAGGCGACGCGCAGGTCCGCGTGCGCGTCGACGTGCAGCAGTCCGAGGGAGCCGAAGTGCTCGGCGTGGGCGCGGATCGCCCCGAACGGGACGGAGTGGTCTCCGCCCACGAGCGCGCAGAGCTTGCCCGCGGCCAGCGAACGCCGCGTGCGCTCCTCCACCCAGGCGTCGAGCTCGGCCTGGATGGCGTCCACGCGCCGGACCGCCTCCTGGAGGTCCGGGTCGCCGTGTTCCCCGCCGGCCTCGATCACCGGCTGCGCGAGGGCGGTGGCGGTCTCGTTCCAGGCGAAGACCTCCTCCGCCAGCGGCGCCATCCAGATGCCGGCCTCGTAGGGGCGCCCGGTCACGAGGTCGTAGAGGTCGACCTGGTGGCTGGCCGCCAGGATCGCAGCCGGAGCACCCGCGGCCCCCTTCCGGAACGAGGTGGTCGCGTCGAACGGAACGCCCAGGACGTGCACGCGGGCGCCGTCGGGGCTCGCGTCGAGCCCGAACAGCCCGCTGTCGGGCCGCGCAGCGGCGCTGGGGTCGAAGTCGCCCATCGCCGGGGATCCTAGCGCGCGGCCCGCCAGCCGTCCCCTCCGGAGGCTCCGTCGAGGACCCCGGGGGGTCCGCCGGAGAGCGGTCGCGTGCCGAATCGTGGCCTTCGCGACGAAACCTCCCAGAATCCTCCAAGGCCTCTTCGGACCCCGTCGTTCCGAGTTCGAAGCCAGACGAGATGGACCACCCCTCCGACGGACAACTCCTCCGGGCCTGGAAGGCCGGCGAGGCGCAGGCCTTCGATGCGCTCGTCGACCGCCACCAGTCCGCCCTCCTGCGCTACGCACGCTCGCTGACGCGAGCCGGCGGGGCGGAGGACGCGGTGCAGGAGGTCCTGATCCGCCTGATGGAGAAGCCTCCGGAGATCGTGGCCTCGGCCCTCGGGGACCCGACCAAGGAGCGCGCGGTGCTTCGCGCCTGGCTCTGCACGACCACGAAGAGGATCTGCATGGACGCCACCCGAAGCCACAGCCGCCGTCAGCGCCGCGAGGAAGAAGCGGCGCCCGGCGAAGCGACGCCCGGCGGAATCGACCGGGTCGAGACGGACGACACGCGAGCGGCGGTCGAGGCGAGCCTCGAGCGCCTGCCGGACAAGCAGCGCGAGGCGCTGACGCTGCGGCTCTTCGGCGAGCTCAGCTACAAGGACATCGGAGCGGTCATGGACGAGAAGGTCGGAACGGTCGGCTGGTTGATCAGCGTGGGGATGAAGGCGCTGCAGAAGGAGCTCGCGCCTCTGATCGGAATGGAGAACGCGTCGCGAGCCGCCACCGCGAAGACCGAGAGCCTGCAGGGAGGACTGTCGTGACCACGAACGAAGAACAACGTCATCAGGAGCTGTGCGCCTACGTCTTCGGCGAGCTCGAAGGCGCCGAGCGCGCCGCGTTCGAGGCGAAGCTGGCGGCCGATCCGGCGCTGCAGGCGGAGAAGGAGGAGCTCGAGCGCACGGCCTCGCTCGTGCAGAGCGCGCTCCCGACGGACGCGCTCTCCCCCGCGGTGCGGGAGCAGCTCAGCGCCGCCGCGGAGCAGCAGGCCGCGCGCGGTCGCTTCCGCTTCCTGAGCGGAGGTGCGCTCTCCAGC